>RFSD01000001.1 GCA_009924165.1 Chitinophagia bacterium
AATCATATCACCAGGACCAGAAGTGTCATTGGTAAATAAAATTTGATTCCAAGTATCTCCACCATCTGTTGTTTTGTATACACCTCTGTTTTTACTTTGACCATAAGGATTACCAATCGCACCAGCATACACTGTATTTGGATTAGTTGGGTCAATAATGACTCTATGGATATTTCTAGTTAGCTCTAAACCCATGCGCTTCCAAGTTCTACCTGCATCCATTGTTTTGTAGATACCTTCTCCTATGCTGATTGAGTTTCTTGGATTACCTTCTCCAGTACCAACCCAAACAACGCTTGGATTAGATTGTTGAATTGCTAAAGCACCAATATTTAAAATAGGTTGTTCGTCAAAAACTGGTGTCCAACTTACACCGGCATTGTATGTTTTCCAAACACCACCTGATGCTGCGCCAATCCAGATATGATTTGGATTCGCAACTTCTGCATCAATGGTCGTTACACGTCCACTCATACTTGCTGGTCCAATATTTCTTGGCTTCCAATCTTTAAATACTTTGTTGATGTCTACTTTTTCGGTAGTAGCTACTGGTGCAACAGCTGCTTTCTTTAGTTTTTGAGCACTCGCTTGACTGATTGTCAAGACAGTTGCCAATAGCATAGAACCAAGGGTAATAATACGCATATGAACTTTATTTTCTTTTTAAAATAATGAAGTTCTAAGCTATTGCATTTTACCCAAAAATCAATAAAAAATGGATGAACGTTATTTTAGAGTTTTTCGATGATACCAGCCACACCCTGACCCCCTCCCACACAGGCGGTAACGATACCATAACGCTTATTTAAGCGCTCTAAGTCATTGATTATCTGTACAGTTAACTTGGACCCAGTGCAACCCAAAGGATGACCTAAGGCAATTGCACCACCATTGATATTGACTTTATTTTGATCTAAACCAAGCGTTCTAATCACTGCTAAAGCCTGTGAAGCAAAGGCTTCATTGAGTTCAAATAGGTCTATTTGGTCTAGGTTCATGCCTGCTTGCTTCAATACTTTTGGAACTGCTTCAATTGGTCCAATCCCCATAATTCTTGGATGCACACCAGCTACTGCGCAGTTTACCAATCTTCCAATTGGCTTGAGCCCTAAGGACTGCATTAAACGATCACTCATAACGACCACGAAGCTTGCACCATCACTTGTTTGTGAGGAGTTGCCAGCAGTTACAGTTCCTTTTAATGCAAAAGCTGGTTTTAATTTAGCTAAAGCTTCTAAAGTCGTGTCTGCACGAACACCTTCATCTGTATCTACTGTGAAGTTACGTGTCGCTTTCTTATTGTTTTCGTTGAGATAAGTTTCAGTGATTTCAATTGGCAGGATACCTTTTTTGAAATGACCATTGTCAATGGCTTGTTTCGCTTTTTGATGAGAAGCCAATGCAAACGCATCTTGATCTTCTCTGGTAACACTGTATTTCTTGGCCACTGCTTCTGCAGTTAAACCCATAGATAAATAAAAATCTGGTTCGTCTTTTGCAATCGAATACGCTGGAACTGTTTTCCAACCTGCAGTAGGCACCATGGACATGGATTCTGTACCACCTGCAATAATACAATCTGCCATACCTGTTCTGATTTTTGCAGTCGCCATGGCAATACTTTCTAAACCACTTGCACAATAACGATTGATGGTGATGCCTGGCACTTCTATTCCCAAAGCTTTTGCAGCAATGATTCTGCCAAATTGTAAACCTTGTTCTGCTTCAGGCACTGCATTCCCAACAATCACATCATCTATTAATTTGTGTTCCAATGTAGGTAGGGATTTCATTAAACCCTGAATAAGTTCAATCGCTAATTCGTCTGAACGCATAAATCGGAACCCCCCTTTTTTACTTTTGGTCACTGCTGTTCTAAATCCCGCTACGATGTAAGCTTCTTGCATAAAAAAGTCTTTAATTGACGCCATAAATGTAAGCTTTTTTACAAACAGTTGTTTATGCAACTAAATATTTCATTGTAAATTTGAGCCATGATCTATCCATTCATCAGAAACAGCCTGTTTTTATTACCTCCTGAAACTGCACACCAGGTTTCTATGAAAGGCTTAGATATGGCTGCAGCAATGCCCCTATTGAATTCCTGGTTAAGCAACCATTTTCAAGTGCAGGATCCAAGTTTATCCAAGACCGTTTTTGGCTTACATTTTCCCAATCCAGTGGGCCTTGGTGCAGGATTTGATAAAAACGCAGCCCATTTAGATGGTTTAGAAATGTTAGGTTTTGGATTTGTTGAAATTGGCACAGTCACCCCTAAACCACAAGCAGGTAATCCACAACCAAGACTGTTTAGAATCCCAGATCAAAAAGCATTGATCAATCGAATGGGATTTAACAATGACGGCGTAGAAGCGATTGCAAAAAGATTAAAAGAAAGAAAATTAAACAGCCATTCCAAATTAATTATTGGTGGCAATATTGGAAAAAATAAAGTCACTGAAAACCAGGATGCCTGGAAAGATTATTGCACCAACTTTATTGGACTAGAGGAAGTAGTAGATTATTTTGTTGTGAATGTAAGTTCTCCTAATACACCAGGTTTACGTGAACTGCAAGAAAAAGAAGCTTTGAGAAAAATATTTTCAGAACTACAATTGATCAATCAAAATAACAAACCTATCCTTTTAAAAATTGCACCCGATTTAGAAATAAGTGCCTTAGATGATATTATTGCATTGACTTCGGAAGTAAAAATTGATGGACTCGTATCAAGCAATACCACACTGGATCGTAGCCTTTTAAATGAATCGAATGCGATACGTGCAAAATCCATTGGCGCAGGTGGATTAAGTGGACAACCACTCCTTACAAAATCAAACTATGTTTTAGATTATTTATACAAAGGCATTGGTAACAGGCTACCCATCATTGCAAGTGGTGGTATTTTTAAACCAGAAGATGCAAAAGCAAAATTGGATGCAGGTGCAAGTTTAGTGCAAGTATGGACTGGATTCATATATGAAGGTCCTGGCATTGTAAAAAATATCTTACAAGCAATCAAGCATTAAATTTTAAATCATGTTGACCATTCAAAGTTTTTGTTTCAATGCATTTCAGGAAAATACTTTTGTTCTTTTTAATAGTGAAAAGGAAGCAATCATTGTTGACCCAGGTTGCTATTTAAAACATGAGCAAGCACAACTGGCTAACTTCATTAGTGTAAATAATTTGACGCCCAAGCTTTTACTTAATACTCATTGTCATTTAGACCATGTGTTTGGTAATAATTTTGTGAGTGAAACTTATGGATTAACTGCTTTATTTCATCAGAAAGAACAAGCAGTGATTGATCGTTTACCCGAAGGAGGCTCAAGATGGGGTGTGCCGACAGATGCATACAAAGGAAAAGTCCAATATATTCAACAGGATGAATTGATTCAATTTGGGAAAGATGTTTTTAAGGTACTTGAGACGCCAGGTCATTCTCCTGGCAGTGTTTGTTTTTACCATGAAGCACAAGATTTTTTAATTGGTGGAGATTTGATTTTTAAAGATGGCGTTGGAAGAACCGATCTACCAGGCAGCAATCCATTAGATTTAATCAAAAGTATCCAAACACAGCTCTTTCCATTACCAGATACAATGACCATCTACTCAGGTCATGGGCCTGTAACCACTTGGGGTAGAGAGAAAAAAGCAAATCCCTATATTTTACATTTATTAAAGCACTAACCTACTTACAAAAAGTGTATTATAAAACAGGGTAGTTAACAATTAATTAATACAGCACTATATTAATCATTTGCTGATTTAAGGGTATTTTTACCCTATCAATTATGGAAAATAGTCCAATCAAAATACTCATTGCAGATGATGAGCCAGATATCATCGAAATAATAAGCTTCCACTTAAATAAAGCAGGTTATGAAGTTGAATCTGCTAAAGACGGAAGCGAAGCCATTGAGAAAGCAAGACAATTTAATCCAGACTGTATCATTTTAGATGTGATGATGCCTAAACGCAATGGATTTGAAGTTTGTGAATATTTAAGAAACAACAAACAGTTTGATAAAACTTTAATTGTATTGTTAACCGCATTGAATGATGAAGCTTCTCATATTAAAGGTTTAGAATTAGGAGGAGATGACTTTATCAATAAACCGATTAGTCCAAAAGTACTTGTGAGCAGAATTAGTGCCTTGTTCAGAAGAATACAACCTGCTACAACAGAAACCAAGACCATACAAATTAAGGACCTTGTCATTGATTCAGAACAATATAAAACTGTTTTAAACGGCGTAATGCATGTATTGGCAAAAAAAGAATTTGAATTACTTTATTTGTTAGCAGCCCAGCCTGGTCGTGTATTTTTAAGAAACGAGATCTTATCTCAGGTGTGGGGCAATGATGTGATTGTTGGGGATAGAACCATTGACGTGCATATCAGAAAGATAAGGGTAAAGTTAGGTATCGAATGTATCACAACTGTCAAGGGTGTTGGATATAAATTTGACTATTAGTCAAAACTAAATACCTTTGTTCCAGGCTCTGATAACTCCATCACAACATGTTTAAAGAAAGAAACCTTTCGCCAAAACAATTGGCATTACTCACGGCATTATTGATGTCAAGCTTGATTGCATTGAGTGTATTTGTATTAATTGCAAATTGGAAATTGCTTTTAGCCTATTTCATTGCTTGTTTTATTGTCATTTACTTATTGGTAAATCAAATACTTGAGTTTTTCATTTACAGAAAAATAAAACTTATTTACAAGTTGATTTCTCACACCAAAGCCAGTAAAAGAGAAGAAGCATATCAAAAATATTTATTGCCCCGTAAAGGCATTGATGAGGTAAGAGAAGATGTAGAAAATTGGGCCGCACAAAAAGCAGATGAAATTCAACAACTGCAATCCAATGAACAATTTCGAAAAGAATTTCTACAAAATTTGTCTCATGAAATCAAAACACCCATTTTCGCAATTCAAGGATATTTAGAATTATTATCTGATGGCGCAGCAGAAGATCCAATACTTAGTAAAAAATTTATTGGGCAAGCGGAATCAAATGTTCAACGTCTAGTTAGCCTTTTGAACGATGTGGATCTGATCACCAATTTAGAAATCAACAAAGATTCTATTTTGAAGCAGCATTTTATCATACAAGATTTGATAACAGAAGTGGTTCAAAACTTAAATGTAAAATTGCTGAAAAAAAATATACAATTTCAATTCAAAAAAGGGAGTGAACTACCTATCGAAGTTTTTGCTGATAAAAATAAAATTTATCAGGTATTAGTCAATATCTTTTCAAATGCCGTTAAATATGGTAAAATAGATGGAGCAATTTTTGCAAGCGTATACCATTTAGAAGATAAAAAAATCTTGATTGAAATTAGTGACAATGGTATTGGTATAGAGGAAGCCCATATACCAAGATTGTTTGAGCGCTTTTATAGAACAGACGATGCAAGAAGCAGGGAAATTGGAGGCTCAGGACTAGGCTTGGCCATTTGCAAGCATATTATAGAAGCACATGGTGAAAATATCCATGTTAGAAGCCAATTGAATGTGGGTACGACCATTGGATTTACTTTGCCTCAATAGCAGCTGTTACTTTTTCCCTAATAATTTCGTTTCTTTGTATTCTAAAAATTTTTAATGCAAACTATACTCGTTACCGGTGGTTGTGGATTTATTGGCGCGCATACCATTGTAGATTTGGTTGAAAACGGATTCAATGTGCTCTCTATTGATAATTTATCTAGGGCATCAGATGATTCCTTATCAGGTATCGAAAAAATTACAGGTAAAAAAATTAAAAATTATAGAATCGATTTAACCAATAAAACAGACACAGAAGCTGTATTTATTGCGAACCCAGATATTGTTGGTATCATTCATTTTGCTGCTTATAAAGCAGTTGGAGAATCTGTTGAAAAACCTTTAGATTATTATGAGAACAATATCAGCTCCCTTGTAAATTTATTACAGATGGCAGTAAAATACAATGCACCGCATTTTATTTTCTCTTCTTCTTGTACTGTTTATGGCAATCCAGAAATGATTCCTGTAACTGAACATACACCATTGCAAACAGCTGCTTCTCCTTACGGTGCCACTAAGCAGATGGGAGAAACCATTGTGAAAGATGCCGCATTGGCACATCCTTTATCGACCATCCTATTGAGGTACTTTAATCCAGTAGGCGCACATCCTTCAATAGCTATTGGAGAACTACCTATTGGCCGACCACAAAACTTAGTACCTGCCATTACACAAACTGCTATTGGTAAATTACCTAAGATGCAAGTACATGGCAATGATTATGATACACGAGACGGGTCTTGTATTAGAGACTATATTCATGTTTGTGATATTGCCCATGCACACACACTTGCTATTCAATATTCAATCAAAAACAATCAACCAAATAGTTGTGAAGTATTTAATCTTGGAACAGGCAATGGTATTACTGTGTTAGAGGCAATCCAAGCTTTTGAAAAAGTATCTGGTGTTCAATTAAATTATGAGATTGGACCACGCAGAGCAGGTGATATCGTTTCTATTTATGCCAACAACGACCATGCAGTTAAACAATTAGGATGGCATTGCAAATATGATTTAGAAGCGATGATGCGCACTGCCTGGGAGTGGGAACAAAGTTTAGCGCATTAATGTTGCACTAACATTTTTTCTGCGTTCTCTGCCATTTGTAAAGCCTCAATAAATTCTTCGATTTCTCCATTGATTACCGCATCCAAATTATAAGATGTCACATTCACGCGATGATCTGTAACTCTACCCTGTGGCCAGTTATAGGTTCTAATTTTAGCACTTCTATCACCGGTGCTTACCAATGTTTTACGGTGTCTTGAAATTTCGTCTTCTTGTTTACGCACTTGTTCCTCGAATAATTTTGTACGTAACATACCCATTGCTTTTTCACGGTTGCCTAACTGTGAACGCTCTGTTTGACAAATGATCACTGTTCCGGTTGGAATATGCGTCAACATAACCTTGGTCTCTACCTTGTTTACATTCTGTCCACCTGCACCACCACTTCGCGCAGTTTCCATTTTCACATCGGCAGGATTCAATACAAAATCTACTTCCTCTGCTTCTGGCATCACAGCAACCGTTGCTGCTGAGGTATGCACACGACCCTGTGTTTCGGTACTTGGAACTCTTTGCACACGGTGTACACCACTTTCAAATTTCATGGTACCATATACATCTTCACCTGTCACTTCTAATATCACTTCCTTATAACCACCCACGGACCCTTCACTCTCACTTGCAACAGCCACTTTCCATCCTTTTTTCTGACAATACCTCGTGTACATAGTCAATAAATCTCCTACAAATAAACTTGCTTCATCTCCACCAGTTCCTGCTCTCAATTCAATGATCGCATTCTTGTCGTCCTGTGGATCTTTTGGAATTAATAATTTAGTCAACTCTTTTTCTAAAGCTTCTTTCTCTTCGTCTAGTGCAGGCAATTCCATTTTCGCTAATTCACGCATGTCTGCGTCATCTCCATTTAAAGATTCTTTTGCAAATTTATGTTCTGCCAAGACCTTCACATAACGCTCATAAGGAATAACGATCTTTTCTAAAGAACGATATTCCTTACTGTATTTGCCAAATTCGGATTGGTTATTAATAATTTCTGGATTGGTCAAAGCCACCCCTACTTGGTCAAATCTTGCTTTTATGGCTTCTAATTTATCTAACATAGTTATTTTGCTATGCGCAAAAATAGCTATTTTAGTTGTCAATAAAAAGGATACCACCAATGAAATACTTAACCCTTGTTTTTTGCGCTATCAGCTTGTCTGGATTTACACAAAAAATACACTTTAAGTCCATCCTAATAGATACCCACAATGACGCACCTACGGCATGTATCGAAAAGAAAGTAAGTTTTGACCAAGACTTAACTGGGATCAATCATTCAGACTTAAAAAGATTCAAGGAAGGTGGATTGGATTATCAATTGTTTTCCATTTGGTGCGATGGCGAAAAAGTAAATCCATATGCATGGGCCATGCGCGAAATGGATACGATAGATGCTGTAGCAGCAAGAAATCCAGATAAAATAGTGGTGGCAAAAGATTGGAAAACCATTCAAACTGCTTTAAAAACTGGTAAGATAGTTGCACAGTATGGCGTAGAAGGTGGACATATGATCGAAGATGATATTAATAGATTAGATACATTTTATAATCGTGGTGTACGTTACATGACATTGACTTGGAACAATTCACCATCATGGGCAAGTTCACATGCTGACGAAAAAAATTCAAAATATACAGGACAAAAAGGACTGAATGATTTTGGAAAACAAATCATTCAAAGAATGAATCAATTAGGCATCATCGTAGATGTATCTCATGTTGGAGAAAAAACATTTTGGGATGCCATCAATACTACAACAAAACCTGTGATTGCATCGCATAGTAACGCCTATAGTATTTGTCCAGTAACTAGAAATTTAAAAGACGATCAAATTAAAGCTGTCGGAAAAAATGGTGGTGTGATTTGTTTGAACTTTTTTTCTGGATTTGTAGACAGTAACTTTAGTAAAAAAGATATGGCATTTAGAAAAACACATAGTGCAGAAATTGATTCCTTATTGGCTACAGGTATACAAAGAGAATACGCATTCACAATGATTTCGGATAAATATAAAACAGAAAGTGAAGCCATCAAGCCAACGATTGAACAATTGATGCAACACTTTGATCATATTGTTAAATTGATTGGGATAAATCATGTGGGCATTGGCTCTGACTTTGATGGGATTAATTCAGCACCACAAGGATTGAGTACTGTATTGGATTATCCTAATTTCACCAAAGCATTGATTGCTCGAGGATATTCCAATCAGGACATCAAAAAAGTATTAGGCGGAAATTTCTTACGGGTTTACAGAATGAATAACCCTGATTAATAAAAAGCCCCTTAAGAAAATTTAAGGGGCTTTTTATTTTTAATCTAATGATTTTTTCAAGGCCCCCCATAAACGAGGGCCTTGATTTATATCTTATGAAAATTTAATTAATAGTTTAATAAACGCTCCATCAATTCTTCTAAGCGATCATTGGCCATGTATTGCTTCTCCAATGTTTTATTGAATGGGATGGGTGTATCTAAAGATGCGCAACGCATAATTGGCGCATCTAAATGTTCAAAGCAATGCTCGGCTACCCATGCACTAATCTCACCACCAATACCGCCCGTTAAATTGTCTTCGTGCAAGAGCATCAATTTGCCTGTTGCTTTTACCGCCAACTCAATCGCTGTATAATCCAATGGTGACAAGGTTCTTAGATCTAATATATAAATGGACTGATCCGAATGTGCTTGTTGATATGCTTTTGCCCAAAGCACGCCCATACCATAAGTAATGATGGTCGCATCTGTGCCTTCTTTCACAATATGTGCTTTTCCAATTTCAATTTGATACATGGTATCAGGAATTGCCTCTTCGACACTTCTGTACAAAGCTTTGTGTTCGAAATATAAAATAGGATTTGAATCTGCCAATGCAGCAATCAATAATCCTTTTGCATCTGTTGGATTAGATGGGTACACCACTTTCAATCCTGGTACATGCGTGAACCATGCTTCATTGGATTGAGAATGAAAAGGACCCGCGCCCACACCGCCGCCTGTTGGCATACGTACCACTACATCTGCATTTTGCCCCCAACGGTAATGCATCTTCGCTAAATTATTGACAATTTGATTGAATGCAACGGTCACGAAATCTGCAAACTGCATTTCCACCACCGACTTCATGCCTTCCATACTTAAACCCAAAGCAGCGCCTACAATGGCACTTTCGCAAATAGGTGTATTTCTAATTCTTTGTTTTCCAAATTGATCTACAAATCCTTCTGTTATTTTAAATGCGCCTCCATATTCAGCAATATCTTGACCCATGATGATCATCTCTGAATATTTTTCCATCGATTGTCTCAACGCATCACTGATGGCTTCGATAAATCTTTTATTCGTTTTTTTTGTCGTCTCTACCAAACTAAAATCTGGAATGGTACTTTCTGGCACTGGCGCAAACACATCCACTAATTCATCAGCGATTGAAGGCTCAAATGTTTCAGGCTCCATTGCTTTTCTGAGGTCCGCTTCCATTTGATCTTTGAATCGGTTACGAATAGCTGCCACTTGCATTTCTGTAAGTACATTTTCCTGCACTAAGAATTGCTCATAATTTTTAATCGGATCTTTCAATGACCAAGTTTCCATCAAATGCTTTGGTACATATTTTACACCACTTGCTTCCTCGTGTCCACGCATTCTAAATGTATCACATTCAATCAAATAAGGTTTCTGTTGATTGATACAATAGTCACGAACTCCTTTCACAGTTTGATACACTTCCAAAATATTATTACCATCAATACGAATGCCTTCCATCCCGTAACCCTTAGCGCGGTCTACTAAATGATCACATTTATATTGTTCATTGGTTGGTGTACTTAAACCATAGCCATTGTTTTCGATTATAAAAATAACCGGCAAATTCCATACAGCAGCTACGTTCAAGGCTTCGTGAAAATCACCTTCGCTTGTTCCGCCATCTCCAGTGAATGCCATGCTTGCTTTTAATTGACCTCTTTGTTGATAGGCTAATGCGACACCATCCGCAATGGCTAATTGAGGCCCTAAATGTGATATCATACCACATACATGATGCGCTTTACTTCCAAAATGAAAACTTCTTTCTCTTGCTTTGCTATAACTACTTCTGTCGCCTTGCCATTGCTTGAATAAATCTGTCAAAGGCATTTTGCGTGAAGTGAACACACCTAAATTTCGGTGCAAAGGCATAATCCATTCGGTTGGATCCATCGCTAATGTAGCGCCTACTGCAATAGCCTCTTGGCCAATACCACTAAACCATTTGCTGATTTTTCCTTGCCTAAGTAAGACCAACATTTTCTCTTCAATCATTCTTGGCCATAAAATGGATTCATATAAATGAATCAACTCCTCGTTACTTAGACTACCGCGTTTATATTCCATTAGTCTTTAGAATTCAACTTGCTCAATAATTTCAAAATTTCTAAGTACAACCAAACCAAGGTCACTAGTAAACCAAAAGCACCATACCATTCCATGTATTTTGGCGCACCCATCTCTGCGGCTTTTTCGATGGAATCAAAATCCAATAATAAATTCAATGCAGCAATACCCACAATGAATAAGCTAATACCAATGCTCAATGGAGAACTATCAAAAGCAAAACCCATTTCAAATCCAAACATGCCTGCGATCCATACAATCAAATAAAATAAACCAATGCCCATGGTAGCGGACATAATGATGGATCTTAATTTATTGGTAACAGTAATGATTCTGAAATTATACAAAAAGAACATGGCGACTGCCACACCTAATGTTAAACCTACTGCATGTAAAATAATATTTGGATAACTATTAGCAAACATGGCATTGAAAAATGCACTTATTCCGCCAATGAACAATCCTTCTAAAATACCATATGCTGGTGTGATATATCCAGCCCATTGAGGCTTAAACATCACAACCAATGCCAATACCAATCCACCAATTGCACCTGCAATCATTAAAGTGGTGGCTGTATTGGTATTGCCTTCTGCATAAACATTCCAAACGTACATGGCCGAAGCCATCACCATCAATAATAAGAAACCAAATTTGTTAATGGTACCACGTACACTCATTACACCAAATGCATTGGCATTATCATGTAGAGACTTGTCAAATATCTTTTCTGTTAAGGTTGGATTACCTGTTTTAAATGCTGACATAATTTTAAATTTTTGGTACTATAAAAATACAAAAATGCGACGAAACGCCATCTATATTAATTGTTAATCCTTTATTTTTTCAGACCAGGATACGCATCTAAACGAGCAAATTGGTATTGATTGCCAGATTTAAGTAATTGTATGAATTCTACAAGCTGGGCAGAATCTGTTTCGTTTCTGAACATATGGTCGTGCATTAAAACCACTAAATGATTCTTAGTTTTATTCGCTTTTAAGGCAAACATACTATCCACCATCTTAGCCATAAAAGCAGCGGATTGGTAAAAATAAATCAGGGCGACTTAGAATACGATTGTATAGTTTCTTACCCCATTTTGATCTTGATTGGTGTAATCCAATTTGAAAAAAAGAGGCTTGTACATTTTCATTTTCACAAATAGCAATACAAGCTGAAGTACCAAACAAGGGCCCATCATCAAAACTTAGGTAAAGGTACTTAGTGTTACTGTCCAATGAACTTTGAGAAAACGGCTGTTCCTGCACAATTGTTTGCACTATTGGTTGACCTGACTGTCTGATGCCTGGCTCATTAACACCGTACCAAAGCATAAAACATTGGTTAATCAGGTAAAAAAGGGACCAAATGGACATAAAACATTGATATTGAAGGGACAAACTTAAACAAGAAATTAGAATAATTATACAAAAGATGTGGTTTTAGAGGCGATGCATTGTAACTTTGTCATCCAATTGACGCATATGCAAGAAGAAGTTGTTTTACAAGATGTCGTGATCAAATTTGCTGGTGATAGTGGAGACGGTATGCAGTTAACCGGCCAGCAATTTACCAATAATACCGCCCTACTAGGAATCGACTTAGCGACTTTCCCTGATTTCCCTGCGGAAATTAGAGCCCCTATCGGTACCCTGCCAGGCGTGAGTGGATTTCAAATACATTTTAGTTCAAACCCAGTATATACACCAGGCGATACATGTGATGTATTGGTAGCGATGAATGCTGCCGCTTTAAAAGTAAATCTAAAAGGATTGAAAAAAGGTGGAAAAATTATTGCGAATTTAGAAGGGTTTGATGCAAAAAATTTAAGGCTTGCGGCTTATCCAGAAGGAATTAATCCTTTGGAAGATGGCAGTTTAGATGGTTATGAACTAACCAAGGTGGATATCACAAAATTGACAAGAGAAGCATTAAAGTCCAATACAGAATTAGGCACCAAAGAACGTGATCGTGCAAAGAACATGTTTGTTCTTGGTTTAATTTATTGGTTGTACAATAGAAACTTAGATAACACCATTGATTTCTTAGAAGAAAAATTTGGTAAAAAAGAAAATATTTTAAAGAGCAACATTGATGTATTGAAAGCAGGTTACTACTATGGTGAAACTGCTGAATTATTCAACGCTAGATATAAAGTAGAAAAATCAAAGATGGAGCCGGGTACTTACAGAAGTATCATGGGCAATCAAGCATTATCAATGGGTTTAATTGCAGCTTCACAAAAAAGTGGTCTGCCTTTATTCCTTGGATCTTATCCAATCACACCAGCTTCTGATATCTTACATGAATTGAGTAAGTACAAAAATTTTGGTATCAAAACTTTTCAGGCAGAAGATGAAATTGCAGGCATTACTGCTGCAATTGGTGCAAGCTATGGTGGATCAATTGGTTTAACGACTACCTCTGGACCAGGTATGGCTTTAAAGACCGAAGCAATTGGTTTAGCAACCATGTTAGAAATTCCTTTATTGATTATCAATATCCAAAGAGGTGGCCCATCAACTGGTTTACCAACAAAAACCGAACAAAGTGATTTGATGCAAGCTTATTATGGTCGTAACGGTGAAGCACCGATTCCTGTACTAGCTGCATCTACTCCGAGCGATTGTTTCTTTATGGCTTTTGAAGCAGTGAAAATTGCTTTGCAACATATGACACCGGTGATTCTTTTAAGTGATGGCTATATTGCCAATGGCGCAGAGCCTTGGAAATTCCCAGCTGCTGCCGACTTGCCTGTGATCGAAGTAAAATTCAAAACAAGTTTAGCAGAAGGTGAAGAAAAATTCTTACCCTATAAAAGAGATGAAAAATTAGCAAGACCTTGGGCGATCCCTGGTGCTGCCGGATTAGAGCATCGTATTGGCGGAATCGAAAAACAACATGAAACTGGTAATGTTAGCTATGACCCAGAGAACCATGAATTCATGGTAAAAATGAGACAGGCAAAGGTTGATAAAATTGCAGATTATATTCCATTGCAAACAATAGACAGTGGTGCAGCAAAAGGAAAAGTATTGGTACTTGGATGGGGATCCACTTATGGCACCATCAAGAGTGCTGTATTGCAATTACAAAGTCAAGGAAAGTCTGTAAGTCACGCCCACATTAAGTATATGCGCCCTTTCCCAAAAAACTTAGGCGAAATTTTAGCAGGGTTTGAAACCATTTTAATTCCAGAAATTAACAATGGTCAATTAATTAAAATTATCAGAGACAAATACTTAGTGGATGCAAAAGCCTATAATAAAATCATGGGTATTCCAATTACAAAACTAGAATTAGTAACAGCGATTGAATCTTACTTATAATCAAAAAGCGCCTCTAAAAAATAAGGCGCTTTTTTTATACAATTAGTTTTCTTTTATTTTAGAAACTTTTTTCTTCGTTTCTTTTTCAAAGTATTTACAAAATGCAGTGATGCCACAGCTATCGCATTTTGGGCTTCGCGCCAAACAAGTATATCGTCCGTGCAAGATCAACCAATGATGCGCTTTATGCACTAAAACAGCTGGTATATTTTTAATTAAATCTTTCTCTACAGCGAGTGGTGTTTTTGCAGTCATTGGCACTAACCCAATTCTTCTACTCACCCTAAATACATGCGTATCCACCGCCATATTAGGCTGTTGATCAATCACACTGGTAATCACATTGGCTGTCTTACGGCCCACACCTGGTAATTTTATTAAATCCTCTATCGTCATGGGCACTGCTCCATTGAAGGTGTCCATCAATAATTGACTCATCCCAATGAGGTGTTTTGTTTTATTATTGGGATAGGAAATGCTTCGTACCAATGGGAATAAATCGTCAAAGCTCGCTTTAGACATAGACGCGGGATCCGGAAATTTTTTAAAAATACCTGGCGTAGTTAAGTTCACACGCTTGTCGGTACATTGCGCAGAAAGTATAACAGCCACTAATAGTTGGAATGGATTGTCGTAAGTCAATTCTGTTTCTGCAATAGGTACATTTGCTAAAAAATAATCAATGACCCCCTGATAACGTGCTTGTTTTTTCATGCAAAGGGAAACTTATTTTTTCTGCTCCGCCTTGTTCGCAAAAGTGTCTTCAAATAAATACACTTCCTCTCCTTCTCTTCTTAAAAGGTAGCGCTCTCTTGCATACTTTTCGACTGCACCTGGATTGCTTTGTAAATTATTCAACTGTTCTTGCGTAGTAGAGATTTCTTTTTCATAGTATCCTTTAGCTTGCTCTAATTTTTCCAATTCAGCAGCTCGGTCTCTTTGTAGAAAAAAATTGCGTTGATCAAAAAAAAGCATCCATAATACAAAAGCCAAGCAGGCAATAAAATAACGATTGGCTATAAATGGAATGATTTTTTTGATTGCTTGCATAAAAAAAGATTACCCTAAAATTAGCATAGTTATTAGAATACGCCAATAAAAATTACACAAAAAAGAAGCCCCAATAATGGAGCTCCTTTTTATTTCAATCTAAGTTGGATTATTTATTACCAAACTTCAATTTACCCTTAGTTGGGAAAAATGCTGTTTCCCCTAATTGCTCTTCGATACGGATCAATTGATTATATTTAGCCATACGGTCAGAACGAGATGCAGAACCTGTCTTAATTTGACCACAGTTCAACGCAACTGCTAAGTCTGCAATGGTATTGTCTTCTGTTTCACCACTTCTGTGCGACATCACCGTGTTGTAGCCATTGTTTTGTGCTAAGCTCACTGCATTAATGGTTTCAGTTAAAGTACCAATTTGATTCACTTTAACTAATAAACCATTTGCAATTTTCTTATCAATACCTGTTTGTAAACGATTTACATTGGTTACAAATAAATCGTCCCCAACCAATTGGCATTTGCCTCCAATGGTATCTGTTAAATTCTTCCAACCAGCCCAATCATCTTCAGCCATACCATCTTCGATAGATATGATTGGATATTTTTTCACCCAGCTCTCCCAGTATTTCACCAATTGATCTGAACTCATTTCTTTGCCAGAACTTTTATGGAATACATATTTCTTTTTCTTCGCATTCCACAACTCACTATTTGCAGCATCCATTGCAATCGCAATTTGTGTACCTGTTTTGTAGCCTGCAGACTGAATTGCTTCAAGCACTGTTTCGATTGCTTCTTCGTTGCTCTGTATATTTGGTGCGAATCCACCTTCATCTCCAACATTTGTGCTATACCCTTTCTTCTTTAAAGTACTTTTTAATTGATGGAAAATTTCCACGCCCCAACGCAAACCTTCACTAAAGCTAGGTGCGCCAACTGGCATGATCATGAACTCTTGGAAATCAATTTTATTGTCTGCATGTGCACCACCATTTAAAATATTCATCATTGGCATTGGCAATGTTCTTGCATTCGTACCACCAATATATCTATACAAAGGTAAGTTCGCTTCTTCTGCTGCTGCTTTTGCAACGGCCATACTTACTGCTAAAATTGCATTAGCTCCTAATTTAGATTTATTTGGTGTGCCATCTAAATCAATCATCACCTGATCGATTGCAGCTTGAGATGTAATATCAAAACCAATCAATGCATCCGCAATACTTGTATTCACATTTTTCACCGCTTTCAAAACCCCTTTTCCTAGGTATTTCTTTTTATCATTGTCTCTTAATTCAGCCGCTTCATGAATTCCTGTACTTGCGCCACTTGGAACAGCAGCACGACCCATTGCACCATCATCTGTTAATACGTCTACTTCTACGGTTGGATTACCTCTACTGTCTAAAATCTGTCTCGCGTGTACCTCAATAATGTAACTCATAATTGAATGATTTATTTTTCTAAAAAATTGATTGCTTTAAGTTTGCGCAATTTACACCCATTTTTTTTAATGGGTAAGCAATTTGAAGATTTCTTCTAAACTTGCTGCTTGCGTCTGCAAACGTTCTATATGCAAGCCTTTCTCCAAAGCCAAAGCCATGATATATTGTCTCGCCTGATCTAATTCTGCTGTGTTTTTAGCCTGAATGACTAACGTGCGTTTGTCTTGCTGCGCAATTAAATTGTATTTTAATTGAATAAGCTCAAGTTGCGCTGTAATTTCTTCTTGAAATTGCACCAATAAATTGTGTTGACCAGATTGCGTGAGGGATGCAATAGATTGATTGGCGACTAATTTACCCTGATGCAAAACCAATACCCTATCTGTGATAGCCGCAACTTCTTGTAAAATATGTGATGAAAATAAAATCATGGCATCTGCACTAAGTGATTGAATCAAAGCTCTAATTTCAATCAACTGATTGGGATCCAAACCAGCTGTAGGCTCGTCCAGTAAAATTAATTTGGGTGCATGTAAAATCGCTGCCGCAATCCCCACTCTTTGCTTAAATCCTTTAGACAAATGCCCCATTTTTTTATGCTGCATGGATTGCAATCCTGTTTGTGCAATCACTTCTTGAATTCTTTTGGATGGTGCCGATATATTGTGCACACTAGCTAAGAAACTTAAATACTCTTTTACAAATAAATCTTCATACAATGGATTGGATTCTGGCAGATAGCCAATCATTTTTTTAAAGGCAACTTCGTCTTTTTGAAGATCAATTCCTGATAACTGAATAGAGCCAGCATCTGGAATTAAACAGCCCGCTATCATTTTTAAAGTGGTACTCTTGCCTGCACCATTTGGACCAAGAAAACCTACAATCTCGCCTGGGTGAATCGTAAAAGTAAGGGGTTCAACTGCTTGGAATTGATCAAATTTTTTGGAGATGGCTTGGACATTCAATGACATACTCAAAAGTAAAGCATTATTCTAAATCTTTAGAATTTACTGGCAGTTGATCGTATTCTCCTTTAAATGCATAGAAGCCAAAAATGAAGAAGCCAATGCAAATAGGTGTAAAGATGGTCAGGATTATTACCCATTGTAAAGTCACATTGGATCTTGTTAATGTAGTTGCTCCGGCAATTTTTTGGATGGCTTGGGATGCCAAAAACCAAATGATAGCAGGTGCTAAAAACATCCATACCAAGCCTAATATTTTCTTTATCGTATTCATATAATTTTTTTTAGTCCATGACTTCCTTGTCTACTTTATTGGTTAAATAAATTACACCAATGAATAAACAAATTGATGCAACACCGATTGGGTACCACAACCCCGCAAGCGGATCTCCAGCTGGATTCTCTGCAGTTTTTGTAAACTCCACAATCAAGGTGCCCAAGAAAGGCACCAAGCCGCCAAATACGCCATTGCCAATATGATAAGGCAGCGACATAGAAGTGTAACGGATTTTAGTTGGAAACAATTCCACCAAGAAAGCAGCGATTGGTCCATATACCATGGTGACGTACAATATCTGCACAAAAACCAACCAAATTAAATTCCAATAAGTTGTATGATCCAATGTTTTTTCAATGACTATACTTGGTTTTAAAGAGGCAGCAGTAATCTTCACTTCCTGTGTTTTAGAAGCATCCAACATAGCCCCTTTAGTAGGTTTTAATTTTACCACAATGGTGTCTAACTTTGTTGCGTCCATTGCATTTGGCTGCGTGTAATAAATACTTCCGGTACTTGCGTCTTGAATGATACCTGCTAAGTGCAATGTGTCTGTTTTGGTGTAACTAAACTTAGCACCATCAGTATATACTGTATCTATTTTTTGTACTACATATAATTTAGTGCCCTCTTTTGTATCAACCATAGCCAACTTTTCAGTAGCAACTGTGTGTGTTAGATCAATTTTTTCAGTTCTATTTTTTGCATTGGTCGCATCTAAAAAATATTGATAAATAGGTCTGTAAGTTAGGATACCCGCTAACATCCCAAACATCATAATCCACTTTCTTCCAATTCGGTCACTTAAATATCCAAACACCACAAAGAAAGGAGTGGCAAATAAAATAGCCCATAACATTAAATTCCTGGACTGTACAAATTCAACTTTACAAACGGTCTCAATAAAACTTTGTGCGTAAAACTGTCCGGTATACCAAATGACGCCTTGTCCCATCACCGCACCAAATAAAGCTAAGAGCACCATTTTAAAATTGGCTTTATGGCCGAAACTTTCTTTTAAAGGATTGGTAGAGATTTTGCCTTCTGATTTTAATTTAGTGAACATAGGTGATTCACTCATTTTCATTCTAATTAAAATTGACACCACCACTAAAATAATCGACATCCAAAATGGATACCTCCATCCGCCCCATTCAGCACTAAATGATTCCACACCTTGATTCGATCTAATTAAAATAATTACCCCTAATGCAAAAAATAATCCTAAGGTGGCTGTTGTCTGAATCCAGCTGGTCCAAAAGCCTCTTCTATTTGCTGGCGCATGTTCTGCTACATAAGTAGCAGCACCTCCATATTCACCTCCCAATGCCAATCCTTGCAGCAATCTTAAAACCAACACTAAAATTGGGGCCGCCCAACCAATGGTTGCAAAACCAGGCACCAAGCCAATCGCAAAAGTTGACCCACCCATCAAAACCAAGGTCAATAAAAAAGTATACTTACGACCAATCAAGTCTCCTAATCTTCCAAAAACCAATGCACCAAATGGTCTTACAATGAAGCCTGCTGCAAAAATGGCGAGGGTACTTAAAAGTGCTGAAGTACCTGCATCTGATGGAAAAAATTGTTTTGAAATAATGGTTGCCAACATGCCAAATATGTAAAAATCATACCATTCAATCAGCGTGCCAACAGAAGACGCACCAATCACCAAACTAATTTTACTAGGCTTTATGTCGAAACTCATGTTTTAATTGTTTAATTGCTAGTATTCAAGTTAATTCAATCAACTTAAAAAATGTAAATTTGAAAGACTAATTTTAAATCTGACTATGTCTTATCCATACCAAATTAAAAACCTAGATGGTTACCACGAAGCTTATCAGAAAAGTATTCAAGATCCTGACGCATTTTGGGGTGAAGTAGCTTCACATTTTACTTGGCATAAAAAATGGGACAAAGTAAGTGATTGGAATTTTAAAGACCCAAGCATTCAATGGTTTGTGGGAGGAAAATTAAATATCACTGAAAATTGCTTAGACCGACATTTAGAGATCATGGGCGATAAGCCTGCCATCATTTGGGAGCCCAATAATCCAGCCGAACAACACCGCATCCTCTCCTATAAACAACTGCATTTAAAAGTTTGTCAGTTTGCACAAGTCCTATATAATAATGGTGTAAAAAAAGGCGACCGTGTATGTATTTATATGGGCATGATTCCTGAATTAGCAATTGCTGTATTGGCCTGCGCAAGAATAGGTGCTATTCATAGTGTGATTTTTGGCGGCTTCTCTGCACAAAGTATAGCAGATAGATTGGATGATGCCAAAGCCAATTTTATCATTACATGTGATGGTGCATTTAGAGGTGCTAAAGACATCCCACTCAAGTCCGTAATAGATGATGCATTAATTGGAAATAAAAATATTCAGCGCGTCATTGTTTGCACAAGAACAAGAACTGCTGTGTCTATGTTACAAGGCAGAGATGTTTGGTGGGAGGATGAAATAAAAAAAGTGGAAGCACGAGGCACCCAATTTGTTCCAGCAGAAGTGATGGATGCAGAAGATCCTTTATTCATATTATATACTTCGGGGTCTACAGGAAAACCAAAAGGCGTAGTGCATAGTGTGGCTGGGTACATGGTGTATACCAATTATACTTTTGTAAATACATTCAATTATCATCCTAATGATATCTTCTTTTGTACTGCAGACGTAGGATGGATTACAGGGCATAGTTATATTGTGTATGCCCCGTTAAGTGCTGGTGGCACTTCTATGATGTTTGAAGGGATCCCCACTTTCCCAGATGCAGGAAGATTCTGGAATATCATTGACAAATTCAAAGTAAATATTTTATACACTGCGCCTACTGCCATTCGCTCCTTAATGGGATTTGGTTTGGGGCCTGTGCAGGGACATGATTTAAGTAGTTTAAAAGTGCTAGGTACAGTTGGCGAGCCAATTAACGAGGAAGCTTGGAATTGGTACAACGAACAGATTGGGAAAAATAAATGTCCCATTGTAGACACTTGGTGGCAAACAGAAACAGGTGGTATAATGATTTCTAATATGGCGGGTATTACCCCAGGGAAAGCTGGATGGGCCACCTATCCAATGCCGGGCATTGAACCCGTTTTAGTAGATGATAAAGGAATAGAAATTACAACGCAAGACGAAGATGGAATGTATCGCGGTAACTTATGCATCAAACGAGCTTGGCCTTCCACTATTCGAACAACTTACGGTGATCATGAAAGATGCAGGACCAATTATTTTGCAACTTACGATAATTTATATTTTACCGGCGATGGCGCATTCAGAAACGAAGCAGGACAATTTAGAATCACAGGGCGTGTTGATGATGTATTGAATGTGAGTGGCCACAGGATTGGTACTGCCGAAATAGAAAATGCCATTAACATGCATGCAGGGGTGGTAGAAAGTGCGGTGGTAGGTTATCCGCATGATATCAAAGGGCAAGGCATTTATGCTTATGTTATTTATACAGGTTCGCATGCGCAAGACACACATGGTAGTGCAGAGATGATACGTAAAGACATCCTTCAAACTGTGACAAGCATCATTGGCCCTATTGCTAAACCAGATAAAATTCAATTTGTTACTGGCTTACCTAAAACAAGATCAGGGAAAATCATGCGTCGCATTCTACGCAAAGTGGCGGAAGGTGAATTAAATAGTTTAGGCGATACCTCTACCCTACTTGATCCTGCAGTAGTGGATGAAATTGTCAAAGGTGTTTTATAAAAAAAAGCCTCGATGATATCGAGGCTTTTTTTGTTGTATCATTCTATTATTGATCCATTAGACTTTTTAATTTCTTAGACAAAAAGAATAAAATAATGGATGCAATACCTGCCATAAATACAAAGAACATAAAGAATTCATGTAAGTTGGTAATTTGATATCCTGCGAAGGAAGTTGTTTTACCATTTTCAGGATACAAAGTGCTAAATACACCTGCTAATTTATTTGCAAATGCATTGGCCGTAAACCATACTGCCATTAACAAAGAAGCAAATTTAAGTGGCGCTAATTTATTGAATAAAGAAAGTCCAATTGGAGACAAACAAAGCTCACCAAAAGTGTGCATCATATACATCCCAATTAACCAAATCATGCTCACTTTTACCCCTGTGCCCACACCATTCACACCTGTAGCAATCCATAAATAACCCAGTGCCAATAACATTAAACCCATCGCCATTTTAAATGGTGAAGAAGGCTCTCTATTTGCTTTACCTAGTTTAATCCAAATCCATGCTACCAATGGCGCAAGCGTGACAACAAATATGGAATTTAAAGATTGAAAGAAGCTTGTTGGGACCACATAAAATCCTAAATCGCGCTGTGTATTTTCAGATGCAAAAAAAGTAAGTGATGCACCTGCTTGTTCAAATGCACTCCAAAAAAAGATCACAAAGAAAGACACTGTAAATAAAACGACCACCTTCTTTTTTTGAATGCCATCTAATGATTTATCGGAGAAAATAATGAACGCAATTAAAAGAATACAAGCAATTAACAACCAGAATAAATAACTCACTACTTTAATATCAATATATACAAGTGCAATTGTTAAAAGAGAAAGTAAAAACAGCAGCCCCACCATTACTGGAATTTTTTGTAAGATTGGTGGTGCATCTTTTGGTGCATCACCAATCGAAACGCCGTCCACATCTACTAAATATTTTTTCTGAAATATCATTTGTGTAATCACACTTAAGAGCATGGCGATACCGCCCGCTAAAAAGGCCCATTTAAAATCTCCATTATTGCCAGTGTCTCCAAAAAATCCACAAACAATTGGACCTAGTGCACCGCCAGTATTGATCCCCATGTAAAAAATTGTATAGGCTGCGTCAATTTTTGAATCCCCCTTTTGATACAATTGTCCCACCATGCTCGAGATATTTGGCTTAAAAAAACCATTCCCTGCAATCATACAACCTAATCCAGTATAAAATAAAGGCATGGCGAGTGCAGCATTATCATAAAAATGACCACAAAAAAATAGGACAAATTCACCAATGGCCATAACCAATCCGCCTGCAATAATGGATCGCTTATTGCCCCAGTAACGATCGGCGATATAGCCACCTAGTAAGGGTGTTAAATAAATCAAACCAGTATAACTGCCATATACTTGAGAAGCATCATTCTGATTAAAAGCCATTGCTTTCACTAAAAACAAGACCAAAATGGCACGCATACCATAATAGTTAAATCGCTCCCACATTTCTGTAGCGAACAAAACATAAAGTCCTTTTGGATGGCTTTGTGAAGTTGTAGACATAATAAAACGTTTATTTAATTGGTACAAAATAATAAAATCCCTTCAATAAATTTTACTTTCGTGCTGCAATCACCTTAATTATGAATATTTTACTAATTGGTTCAGGCGGAAGAGAACATGCTTTAGCTTGGAAAATAGCACAAAGTTACCATTGTGATCATTTGTATATTGCACCTGGTAACCCAGGTACAGCAGCTATTGGCGCTAATTTGCCCATTGCAATAGACGATTTTGAGGGATTGAAGCAGGCGGCCATTACGCACCAAATTGATATGATCATAGTTGGTCCAGAAGAGCCACTTGTAAAAGGCATTTTTGACTTTTTTGCGAATGACCCATCCACTGAAGCAATCAATGTCATAGGACCATCTGCAGCAGCTTCGCAATTGGAAGGTAGTAAAGCTTTTAGTAAGCATTTCATGCAAAGACACCATATCCCAACAGCCGGATATGCCGAATTTACGATTGATAACTACGAGGAAGGTAAGCAATATATTAGTGCACATAGCTTGCCCGTTGTATTAAAAGCAGATGGACTAGCTGCTGGAAAAGGTGTGATCATCGCTACCACACATCAAGAAGCATTGGAAAGTTTTGAGTCCATGTTGCAACATAAACAATTTGGCACTGCTAGTGCTAGGGTGGTGATTGAAGAATTTTTAACAGGGATTGAAGTCAGTGTTTTTGCACTAACCGATGGGAAAAATTACCAAATTATAGGACACGCAAAAGATTACAAACGAATAGGAGAAGGCGATACTGGCCTAAATACGGGTGGAATGGGTTGTGTAAGTCCAGTGCCATTTATGGATGAGGCATTTATGAAGAAAGTGGAAGAAAAGATTGTGCGTCCTACAATCCAAGGCATTGCCAAGGAAGGATTAATATATAAAGGGTTTGTCTTTTTTGGCTTAATGAACTGTGATGGGGAGCCATATGTTATAGAATACAATTGTCGACTTGGAGACCCTGAAACTGAAGTAATTCTACCCCGTTTACAAACCGACCTAGTGAGTATTTTAGCAGCCACCGATAATGGTACATTAGAAGATGTAAATATTGAATACCATGAGGGTGCATTTGCCACTGTGATGGCGGTGAGTGCTGGCTACCCTGGCGACTACCAAAAAGGATTCCCAATCAATGGTATCGAGCTTGTTACAAAGGAAGCAAAAACGACGCTGTTTCAAGCTGGAACTGGGTTTAAGGAAGATGCCATTGTCACCAATGGAGGTCGAGTTTTAACCGTTACAGCTCAAGGTAATACCATTTCAGAAGCAGTCGATACAGCAAAAAACGCATTAGCGCTGATTCAATTCCAAGGCATGAATTTTAGAACAGATATTGGTTTCGAGTTCAAGGCATAAGTTTGTTGGTGATCCTTGTTGATAATTATTCTTATTCATTTTTTTAAAAAGCTTTGTAGTTCAAGGATTTTAGATGATTTTTGCATCATTCCAATGAATGTAAAATACTGAACGAATATGGGCTTATTTAACTTTTTCACCCAAGAGATTGCAATGGACTTGGGCACAGCAAATACACTGATCATCCACAATGACGAAGTGGTGGTAAATGAACCCTCCATTATTGCCTTGAATAGGAATAATATGAAGGAAGTATTAGGTGTTGGAAAAAAGGCATTGTTGATGCATGAAAAAACGCACGAAAGTATTAAAACAGTTCGTCCATTAAAAGATGGTGTAATCGCCGACTTCAACGCTGCTGAATTAATGATTCGCGAGTTGATGAAAATGATTTATCCTAAGAAGCCTTTATTCCCGCCAAGTTGGAGAATGGTGATTTGTATTCCATCTTCAATTACAGAAGTAGAAAAAAGAGCAGTGCGTGATAGTGCGGAACAAGCAGGCGCAAAAGAAGTATACATGATTCACGAACCTATGGCAGCTGCATTAGGTATTGGTATTGATGTAGAAGAGCCAGTGGGAAATATGATTATTGATATTGGAGGTGGCACAACAGGTATTACCGTGATTGCATTAGCAGGCATAGTTTGTGATCAAAGTATTCGTGTAGCTGGTGATGAATTTACTGCAGATATTATGGAAGCATTAAGACGTTACCATAGTTTACTAATTGGTGAGCGTACTGCAGAACAAATTAAAATTCATGTGGGCGCTGCATTGAAAGATTTAGACAATCCACCAGAAGATATGCCAGTAAATGGTAGAGATTTGGTGACAGGTATTCCAAAACAAATTATGGTCTCTTACCAAGAAGTAGCAGAGGCATTGGATAAAAGTATTTTCAAAATCGAAGAAGCTATCTTGAAAGCTTTAGAGACTACACCTCCAGAACTCGCTGCAGACATCTATCGTAGAGGTTTATACATTACAGGT
Organism: Chitinophagia bacterium; assembly: GCA_009924165.1. GTDB lineage: Bacteria > Bacteroidota > Bacteroidia > Chitinophagales > Chitinophagaceae > Sediminibacterium. The sequence goes on from RFSD01000001.1 coordinate 25,694, forward strand.
GGTGGATCACTTTTAAGAGGTTTAGATAAAAGATTAAGTGCAAAAATCAAATTACCAGTTCATGTAGCCGACGATCCGTTAAAGAGTGTTGTGCGTGGAACAGGCATTGCATTGAAAAACTACCAACGTTTTCCATTTATTATGAGATAATACAAAGCAACCAATGCAAAATTAGTTGCAGAAAATGTAGCACTCAGAAATGAACTTGCTCAAAACTTTGTGCCCTATGATACGAGTGTAAAATCGGGCACCTTGATTTTAAGAAAAGATAGTTTAGAAAAAATTAGAAAATTCTTTTACTACCCAGCCAAAGTGGTGGGTAATAGTTTTACACTTCAAAAAAATTATATCACGATTGAACGCGGCGCTTTAGAAGGTGTTAAAAAAGACATGGCTGCAATAAGTCCGGACGGGTCCATTGTAGGTGTGGTAGTAGAAGTAAGTGACCACTATAGTAAAATCATGAGCTTATTACATCGCAATAGTAAAGTAAGTGCGATGTTGAAAAGAGATCGAATTGCTGGTAGTATAGAATGGGATGGGAAGAGTCCTGATATTTTATTGTTAAAAAATATTTCAAAAAGTGCTTTGCCTAAAATAGGTGACACGGTTTTGACAAGTCCATACTCTTCTAGCTTCCCAGCACAATTGATGATTGGCAGGGTGACAAGTATTATCAAGGACCCTTCCAGTAATTTCTTGACTTTAAATATTAAATCTGCCACCAACTTTTACAATTTAGAATTTGTATACCTAGTTGAAAATAAAAGAATGGAAGCTCAAGCAGATATAGAGCAAAAGGGGGGAGGCAATGAATAATATCTTAAAAAATAGCATCCGATTTATACTCTTCTTATTGATACAGATTATCATTTTGAATGAGGTACCGCCTATCCACCAATTTATCACTCCATACCTGTACTTTATTTTTATCCTTTGGCTACCATTTGGCACTAGCAGGATAGCGACAACTTTATTGGGTTTTGTACTTGGATATACTTTAGACACGTTTACCAATACCCCTGGACTTCATGCAGCAGCTGCTACATTGATTGGTTATCTTAGACCAACAATTTTAAATCTGCTTTTGGCACAAGAACTGTCAGAAGAATTGACCAAGGAGCCAAGCATTGGAACCATGGGATGGGGACCATTTATGTTTTATATTTTTTCACTAACGTTTATCCATCACTTTTATTTAGTTTTATTGGAGTGGTTGCAATTTGGTAACTTTAGCTATTTCATTGGAAAAGTATTTTTTACAAGCGGGATGAGTATGCTATTAATTTTATTAGTAGAACTCTTACTGAACAGAAGAAAGCTAAAAAGATAATACATGTCAGTATACAATCAGAATCGAGGCGGTATTATTCAAATCATCATTGGCACTATTTTTTTTCTGATTGTTGCTCAATTGGTGAGCCTACAAGTGGTTTCTAATAAATATAAATTGGCTGCAGACAACAATGCCATTTTTAGAAAAATTATTTACCCAGATCGTGGCATCATTTACGACAGAAAAAAAAGAGCCCTCTTAGAAAATACCATTAGTTATGACTTAGTCGTGATCCCTAACGAAGCTAAAGGGGTAGACACAGCCGCATTATGCAATATCCTTCGTATTGATAAAGCAGAATACAACAAAAGAATTGTGGAAGCGATCATTAAAAATACAAGGGTAAAAGCTGGTGTCTTTGAGCCATTTTTAACGCCTGAGATATACGCGCAATTAAATGAAAACTTATATCGATTTCCTGGTTTTTCTTTATCTGAACGTTCTATACGAAGTTATCCATATAATACAGCAGCACATGTATTGGGTTATGTAGCAGAAGTAGATGTAAATTTTTTAAAGAAACATGAATCAGAAGGCTATGAGATGGGCGATTATGCAGGCATGACTGGATTAGAAAAAAATTATGAAACCGTATTGATGGGTCAAAGAGGTGTAAAACGTTTTTTAAGAGACAATAAAGGAAAAATACAAGGACCTTATGAAAAAGGTGAATTTGATACCGTTGCCATTGCAGGAAAAAATTTATATACCAGTGTTGATGTACAAGTACAACAACTAGCAGAAAAATTATTGCAAAATAAAATTGGAAGCGCGGTTGCTATCAATCCTAAAACTGGAGGAGTCATTGCAATGGCTTCTAGTCCGGGCTATAATCCAAATTTATTGACAGGTAGTAAAAGAAGAAAAACGATTGGCAGGTTGTTATTAGATACGGCTAGGCCTATCTATAATCGTGCCATTAAGGGACAATATCCCCCGGGCTCTACCTTTAAACCTTTAGGTGCATTGATTGCATTAGACGAGGGCTTGATCACCCCTAATTTCGGCTATAATTGTTTTGGATCTTATGGTGCATGTGGTGATCCAAGAAAATGTGAACACCATAATGCAGGACATGCCGCTAATTTACAATTGGCATTGGCTTATTCTTGTAATTCTTACTTTTTACAGGTATTTAGAATGGCCATTGACAATCCAAAATATAAATCAGCTAAAGGCGGATATGTTAAATGGAAAGAATACATGAACGCTTTTGGATTTGGACGTAAACTTGGTGTAGACTTACCAAGCGAGAACAAAGCAAATATTCCAGACACTGCAAAATATAGTAAAGACTTTGGCAATCCAAAGTATTGGAATAGCTGTTACATGTTAACCCTTGGAATTGGTCAAGATAGAATGACTGCAACCCCATTGCAATTGGCCAATTCAATGGCATTCATTGCAAACGACGGCTACTATTATACACCGCATTTTGTAGATAGTATTGAATCTGAAACACAAGAAGAAGCAGCTCAATTAGCACCTTTTAGAAAAAAACAAAAAGTAACAACAATTCCAAAGGAATATTTTGATGTCATTAAAGAAGGAATGCATGATGTGACAGTTTATGGTACTGCGGCATTTATTAAAGTCCCTGGTCATGAATATTGTGCTAAAACAGGAACGGCACAAAATCCACACGGGAAAAACCACTCTTTATTTGTTTGCTTTGCTCCAAAAGACAATCCTAAAATTGCAGTGGCAGTCATAGTAGAAAATGCAGGTTACGGATCTACTTGGGCTGGACCAATTGGTGGATTATTGATGGAACAGTATTTGAATGATACCCTTACTACAGAAAGTCAATTGAAAGCGGATAACCTTGCTCAAGTTGACTTAATGCCACAAGCCATTAAGAATTGGTATGTGCAAAATAATAAGTCTGCTTATCTCACGCCTATCGAATACAATAACGATGAATTATCAGACGTTTGGGATATGGAGATGTTAGCAGAAGGTGTGGTGAAAACAAAAACAAAAGACACAGCCCCTCCTGCCCCATTGCCAAATACAGATAAAACGAATAAGGATAGCTTGCTTCCAAATACGGATAAAAAGAAAAAGCTCAATCCATAAACTATGGCCTCTAATTACGATAATAATTTTTCTAAAGGCACAGACCTTGCTGTGATCGTTTTATATATGCTCATGGCCTGTATTGGTATCCTAGCTATTTTTATGGTTGAGTACAACCCTAATACCGATTGGGCAACAAGTTTCATAAGTGGCAAAACAAGCTATAGTAAACAATTCTTTTTTTTAATTTTTTGTTCCTTTGTCGCAATTTTTATTTTATTAGTAGACAGTAAAGTTTTTACTGCATTAGCAAATATCTTATTTGTTAGTGGACTCCTGTTGATGTTAGCCACCTTTTTGATTGGAAAAGAAATCAATGGATCCAAAAGCTGGATTCCCATTGCAGGTGGATTTAATTTACAACCAGCTGAATTATGTAAAATTTTTACTGCACTTGCTTTAGCCAAATTTATCTCGAGACCAGAAACCGATTTTACAAAACTTCAATCTCATTTAATTGCCGGGGCCATGATTGCATTACCAGCAATACTATCCATTGGTCAACATGAATTAGGTCTTGCCTTGGTATACAGTGCATTTATATTTGCTATGTATAGAGAAGGCTTGCCACCCTTTATACTCATCATTTTATTGTCTTTTGCAATACTTGTCATTGCAACCTTATTAATAGATCCAACGCTATTAGCCATCATTTTATCTGTGATTGCAGGACTCTTTTTAATGTATTTAGGAAAACGCTTAAAACGCAATAAACAACTCATTGTAATTATAATCGGCGTTTGGCTAGTCTGTGTTGGCACAGTTCGTTTTGCAGTACCTTATATTTTTAATAATGTATTAGAATGCTATCAAACAACAAGAATTTATAGCATGGTTGGAAAAGAGTACGATTGTGGTTTGAATCAAAAAGCAGCAGCTAGTTTAGCTGAAAGTGGCAAAAAAAGTAGAAAGCCAGATGACTATAATGTAAAGCAAAGTAAAATTGCGATAGGCTCTGGTGGCTTTTGGGGAAGAGGCTTTTTAAAAGGCACACAAACCAGGGGCAAGTATGTACCTGAACAAAATACAGATTTTATTTTCACATCTATAGGAGAAGCATTTGGATTTGTAGGCACATTCACCTTTTTAGGATTGTACTTATTTTTCTTGTTTAGATTAATCCGTATTGCGGAAAGACAAAGAAGTACTTTCTCTAGAGTTTATGCCTATAGCGTTGTAGGAATATTCTTTTTTCATATTGCAGTGAATATTAGCATGACGATTGGATTATTCCCTGTAGTGGGTATCCCATTGCCTTTGATCAGTTATGGCGGATCTTCCTTACTTACATTTACTGCCTTGGTATTTATTTTACTAAGATTAGATGCAGATAGACAAATGGTACTTCGATAATTGTATTTTTGCAGCATGCGTATTCATCCATTATCAGAAGGCAGTTTTAGTATTGATCAATCCAAAGTATTTGTTCCATTTGATACCCAAAGAGAGCAAATACAAGATCGTCCCAAAGGAAGCATTCTTGTAGAAATTCAGCCATTCGTAGTCATTACCGAGAAGGATATCATTTTATTAGATACAGGCTTGGGCTATATGAACGCACAAGGGGTATTGCAAATCCACGAAAATTTAATGAACATTGGTATCAACCCAAGCTCGGTGACTAAGGTTTTTATGAGTCACTTACATAAGGACCACGCAGGTGGAATGAGTTATGTAGATACGATATCTAAAGCACGTTATGTAAGTTTTCCTTACGCCACCTATTACGTACAAAAAAGAGAATTCGATTTGGCCTTGACCAATCCAACAGCCTCTTATATAAAAGAACAATTTGATTTCTTAGCAGATTTTTCAAAAGTAGTTTGGCTAACTGATGACCAAGGTATCATTGATGATAGTATTCATTATTTGCTCACAGGTGGACATTGTCCTTACCATCAAGTGGCTTGGATTAAAGAGGATGGGGAACAATTTTTCTTTGGTGCAGATGTGGCACCTCAATTACAACAACTCAAATCAAAGTTTGTTGCCAAGTATGATATGGATGGGAAATTGGCTATGGAATGGAGACAAAAATGGTGGGAACAAGGACAAGAGGAAGGATGGCAATTTGCATTTTACCATGATATCAAACATCCATTGTATAAGTCAAGTAAGTAGTTTGATCAAGTATAAAATAGAATTTATCTAAACAGCTCCCAGATCCTTCCATTGCCATAAATGCAAGCAAGCATAACTGCTATAAGGTTTATACTTTCTTGAAATCTCCAACATCTTAGAATGCAATTCCTTTTTGGACTCATATTTGATTTTGTACAATCGAATCATGGCTTGTTGAATACCTAAGTCATCCACAGCAAAGACGTCTTCTTGACCCAGACTAAATAGCATCAACATTTGAACCGTCCATTTGCCTACCCCTTTAATTTGCGTTAACAAATCAATGATGGCATCTGGCTCCATAGTATACAATTGCTTATCCGTGATCTTATTTGTAATAAAAAATTTAGCTACATTTTGGATATAATGCACTTTAGATTGACTCAATCCAATGGATCTAAGTTGGTCATTCGTACATTTCAATACCTGCTCACAGCTTGGCTCTTTGCCATCAAATAAATCTAAAAAACGACTAAAAATAATTGCTGCCACTTTTGTACTCAATTGCTGACTAATGATACTTGCCATCAAACGAACAGGGGTATTTTTCCTTTTCTTGATGACATGTTTCGCCTGGGTTAATAAAGGGGCAAGTTTTTTATCCTTATTTAGATGTAGTTGATACTCCATTGATGCAAATTAAGCTGAAATACTTATTTTGAGTTAAGTTTAATCCATCAAAACCTAAAATCATGCTAAAGAAAATCCTCTTTTTGTTTCTTGTATTCATTGCACAAAATGCAATTGCACAATCTAAAGACGAAAAAGCAATTTTAAAAGACAGGCAAGAAATTTTAAATTTATTAGCTGCACAAGTAGAATCTTGGAATAAAGGGGATGTGAACCAATTCATGCAAGGCTATTGGGAAAACGATAGTTTAATGTTTGTGGGAAAAAATGGTGTGACTTACGGTTACAATAAAACCCTAGCTAATTATAAAAAAAATTACCCAGACAAAGCCTATATGGGTACATTAAAATTTACACTATTATCAGTTGAACCCTTAGACAAACAATATTATAGTGTTATTGGAAAATGGGAGCTCACCAGATCAGTTGGGAATGTGGGTGGACATTACACCTTGTTATTTAAAAAAATAAATGGGCAATGGAAGATCATTTTAGACCACAGTAGCTAAGCACTTGTTAGCGGGAAAAATCAATCGGATCTTTCCAGGTTTTATAAAGCAAAAAGAAATATCCTACCGAACTAAGTATTAAGAAAAAATAATACAAATAGTTAAACCATTGCCAGTCTGCTTCCACAAATGCATAACCTAGCATGATCCCTAATGTGGAATTGAGTCCCATCCAGACGAGCGTAAAACCAATGGTTCTGGATATTCTATTTAAAAATGCCATTACTTCTGGATCCATTAGTCTAAGCTTTGTTTATTTGCTGCTGCTTCTTTCAATAAGCGATCAAATTGAGCAGGCGTTAAATCATTGAAAAAATAATAGACAGGATCTACTTTAGCACCGCGTTTAATCACTTCATAATGCAAATGTGGTCCAGTACTCTTTCCTGTACTTCCTACATAACCAATCACTTCTCCCCTTTTAACAGACTGCCCCACTCTTGCCTTTACCCTAACCATATGTGCATATAAAGTTTGGAAACCATAGCCATGATTGATGACTACTTTATTACCATAACCATCCGTATTGAATCCAGCAATTTGTACTACACCATCTGAAGTTGCATAAATTGGTGTACCAGTAGGTGCAGAGAAATCTAATCCAGGATGTAATCTAAAGTCTTTATATAGAGGATCTATTCGATAACCAAAACCTGATGCAACGCGTTTCATATTTTTATTACTTATCGGTTGAATGGCAGGAATGGCTCTTAATAATTTTTCTTTGTTCTTAACCATCGCAGTGATTTCAGTAAATGATTGGTCTTGAAAAGACATCCTTAAACTTAAATTATTCAATTGATTGCGCATGTTCTCAATCAGGGCAGTATTGGATAAGCTTTGGATGAGTCGAATCTCATTTTTGGCCAACATATCTTTTACCCTTGCACTATCCGGAATAGGCGTCGCCTCAAAAATGGAACGATATACTTCATTGTCTCTTTGTTCCAATTCTAACATTTGCAATTCCAATTGCTTCATACGTTCTTGTAAAACGGCATAGCTCTCTTTGTACGCAGTATTTTGTTGTCTTAATAACCTTTCTTTTGGCGAGTCGATAAATTTAAATAAAATAGCCACAAACAGGACGCCCACTGCAAGCGATGCAATGACAAATCCGATGGTTTGTAATAGCCTTACTTTAAGGGGTACTTCGATTTTTTCGAACCTTAGCGTATGGGTGTTAAAGAAATATTTTATTTTCTTCATGAAGCGTGATTATTTGCCTTCTAAAGTCACAAAAAAAGGCTCAAATGCTTACCTTTGGGGACGATTAGAAGCGCTACAAAGATAGCTTTTTAATTTAGCTCAAAGCTTAAAAAAACGTCCCATGATGAAGAGTTCAGAAATAAGACAACTGTTTTTAGATTTTTTTGAATCGAAAGGACATGTCATTGTCCCGTCAGCACCTATCGTTGTAAAAAATGACCCAACATTATTGTTTACCAATTCGGGCATGAACCAATTCAAGGATTATTTTTTAGGCAATTTACAACCAAAGCATACTAAAATTGCGGATACCCAAAAATGTTTGAGAGTTAGTGGTAAACACAATGATTTGGAGGAAGTGGGTGTAGACACCTACCATCATACGATGTTTGAAATGTTAGGGAACTGGAGTTTTGGTGATTACTTTAAAGCAGAAGCCATTGCATGGAGCTGGGAATTACTAACCAAAGTGTATCAATTAGATCCAAATAGATTGTATGTCAGTGTATTTGAAGGGGACGCTTCAGAAAACCTACCTCCTTCAACTATTGCCTTAGAAGAATGGAAGAAATGGGTTACAGAGGACAAGATTATTTACGGAAATAAAAAAGATAATTTCTGGGAAATGGGAGATACAGGACCTTGTGGTCCTTGTAGTGAGATTCATATTGATATGCGTTCTGATGAAGAGATTGCATTGGTTCCTGGACGTGAATTGGTCAATAAAGACCATCCTCAAGTCATAGAAATATGGAACAATGTATTCATGCAATACAATCGAAAAAAAGATGGCAGCCTAGAACCCTTGCCTAATAAGCATGTAGACACAGGAATGGGCTTTGAAAGATTGGTTCGTGCAATTCAGCATAAAAAAAGCAATTACGATACAGATGTTTTTACAGGAACGATTGATGCAGTTGCTGCCATTACGGGTAAAGTCTATGATTTTGGCGATAGTAAAGAAGCAGTGGCATTTCGTGTAATAGCAGATCATATTCGTGCCATCGCATTTGCGATTGCGGATGGTCAATTGCCGTCTAATACTGGTGCTGGATATGTGATACGAAGAATTTTGAGAAGAGCTGTGCGTTACTATTATTCTTATTTGGATTATAAGCGTCCATTGTTGTTTCAATTAATGCCCTTGTTAGCAAAACAATTTGAACATGTTTTCCCAGAGTTAAATCAACAATTGGAATTTGTAACCAAAGTGATTAAAGAGGAAGAAGAAGGCTTTTTAAGAACTTTAGAAAAAGGATTGAAGCGCATGGAAGATATCATTCATACGCAAGCTAAAAATAGTGTAGTGGAAGGTCAATTGGTTTTTGAATTGTTTGACACTTTTGGATTCCCAGTTGACTTAACAAGATTGATTGCAAGTGAAAATGAACTTTCAATTGATGAAGCTGGTTTCGAAAAAGAGATGCAACAACAAAAAGACAGAAGTAGAGCTGCTACAGCTATTGATACAGGCGATTGGATACAAGTGGGCGAAGATGCAGTTACTTCATTCATTGGATATACTTCAACAGAAGTATCTACACCAATTGTCAAGTACAGAAGTGTCAAGGCAAAAGGTAAAGAAGCCTACCAATGGGTTTTAGCAACTACCCCGTTTTATGCTGAAAGTGGTGGTCAGGTAGGTGATAAGGGGCAACTTACATTTGAAGATGGTACTGTACTTGCTGTAACGGATACAAAAAAAGAAAATAATTTATTCATTCATTTTACAGACAGTTTGCCAAAAAATATTGGTAGCACTGTAAAAGCTACAGTAGATAGTACTTTAAGAAATCATACCACTCAACACCATTCTGCCACACACTTGTTACATGCTGCATTAAGAACAGTATTAGGAAGGCATGTTACTCAAAAAGGAAGTTTAGTGCATGCTGACCAATTGCGTTTTGACTTTTCTCATTTTGCAAAAATGACCAACGAGGAAATTGAAGCAGTAACAAAATTGGTGAATGAAAAAGTAAAAGAAAATGTACCTGTGGTGATAAAAGAAATGACTAAAGACGAGGCAATTGCACTGGGTGCGATGGCTTTATTTGGTGAAAAATATGGTGATAAAGTTCGTGTAGTTGTGATGGATCCAAATTACTCTATTGAATTATGTGGCGGAACCCATGTGGGAACAACAGGGGAAATTGGTCATTTTATGATTAAAGCAGAATCCTCTGTGGCAGCAGGTGTAAGGAGAATTGAAGCCGTTGTAGGACATGCAGCAGAAGCATTTCAAGCAGAGGCAAAAGAAAAATTAAAAAAACAAGTTGCTCAATTAGAAGAAGCAAATGCGGTAATTGCAGCAAGCCTTCATAAGAAAGAAACAAGTATAGACACTAGCACCTATACGATGGATCAGCTTTCGAATTATATTGTTGAGTTACAAAATCAACAAAGGGAACTCAAAAAAGCATTAGAGAGTCAAGATGCCATCCTAGTGAACGAATTGGTGGAAGCCCAGCAAAATAGTTTCGAAATCATTGGTGGGGTAAATTACCTTGGACTTAAAGTTCAGTTAAGTCAGATAGATCAATATAAAAAAGCAGCTCAATTATTGTCTCAAACAAAGACAGGCGAAGTGATGGTTTTATTGGTTGGATCAGAAGGCGAAAAAGCTTTTGCAGCAATATCTATGAGTGAAGCCTTAGTTGCAAATAAAAAATGGGATGCGCCACAATTGATCAAAACACATATTGCGGGTTTGATAAAAGGTGGTGGCGGTGGTCAAAAAACATTGGCAACAGCTGGGGGACAGGATACTAGTCAATTAGAACTCGTACTTTCAACTATCAAATCTCTATTATAACACCAGGCTATTTGAAAACCTCTCATTTCAAAATAGAAAATTTATTTTATGATAAAAAAATTAAGCATTGCAGTATTTAGTATGTTGTTTTTCATACTAACTGGATGTAAAGATAAAAATCAAGACGCACGTTATAGCGTTTCTGGAACCATCAAAAATGCTGCAAATAAACAATTGTTGTTACAGGAGATTCCCTATGGTGGAAAACCAATCCTTACATTGGATTCTATCACGCTCGATGCTGATGGAAAATACAATTTTGAATTTATTGCAAAACAGGAAGGTATCTACCGACTAAGCAGTGGAGATGAATTAGATATAAGCTTCATCAATGATGAGGAGCAAATACAGATTAATGCTGATGCCACGGATTTCGCAAGCTATACTGTAAAGGGTTCTCCGCATAGTACTGCTATGATTGAATATATGAAAGCCTACAAGTCAAAAGATTCTTCTTTATTTGCGACACTTTATGCTTTAGATAATTTGCAAAAAAGCAATGGTAAAGACAGTACTATTTTTTATTTACAACAACAGAAAGATAAAAAAATCAAAGCACTCAATGACCATGTTGAAAATACCATCAACAGTTCAAATAGCCCAGCACTTATTTATTTTGCATTAGGTATGGCTTTAAGATCGATGGAAATTAATAAAGTATTAGCGATGGCTAAGGGTGTTGCGGAAAAAACTAAAGCCGAATCTTTAATTGAATTTGTTACAACTTTAAGTGGGCAAGTGCAGGCATCAAGTCCAGCGACTGCAATCACGGTTGGTGCAATGGCACCAGAGATTGCTCTACAAGATCCCACAGGAAAAATCATCACATTGAGTAGCTTAAAAGGTAAATATGTTTTAGTTGACTTTTGGGCAAGCTGGTGTGGCCCTTGTAGAAGAGAAAATCCAAACGTCGTTGCTGCCTATGAGCAATTCAAACTTAAGAATTTTACAATTCTTGGCGTTTCTTTGGATGATGATAAAGAAGATTGGCTTGAAGCTATCCAACAAGACAAATTAAATTGGTTACAAGTAAGTGATTTAAAAAAATGGGAAAGTACTGTTGTGGGTGTTTATCAAATTCAGGGTATTCCATTTAATGTACTTTTAGATCCAACAGGAAAAATTATTGCAACAGACTTAAGAGGTACTGCTTTACAAAACACATTAAAACAATTGCTTCCTTAGTATATCAAAAATGAATTGAAGTTCACTTTAAATGAAATAACTCTTTTATAAAAATAGCGCTTCAATAATGAAGCGCTATTTTTATGATGATACCTAGGATTTAATTAAATTACTTTGACTTAATAAAGGATTTAATTAAGGCTGGAAGTAATACTAAGTTCGTGAGCGTGCTAACCACTAAAGTAATCGAAGTCAACCAGCCCAGTGCTTTTGTTCCTCCAAAATCACTAAAACAGAAAATGATAAAACCAGCTACCAAAACCAAAGAGGTATAAATGATACTAATACCAGTATGCTTGATTGTCTGTACCAATGTGGTATGCACTTGGTAATTTAAATGTGGTAATTCCTGCTTATAGTTCACTAAAAAACGAATTGTCACATCTATCGCAATGCCCAATGCCACACTAAAAACCAAGACTGTAGAAGGCTTTAAAGAAACCCCAGTCCATCCCATGATACCTGCTGTAATAAATAGGGGCACTATATTTGGTATCAAAGAACAAATTAAAATAGGGAAAGACCTAAATAAGAAAATCATACATATAGCAATCAATAAAAAAGCCCAGAAAATAGATTCTCCCAAACCCTTTACAATAAAATTACTCCCTTCCAAAAATGTCACACTACTACCTGTAATCACTACATTGTATTTAGCTGTATCAAAAATAGCGACAGAAGCACTATCTATTTTCTGTAATAATCCTGGAAGCTGAGCACTGCCAATATCCTTCATATTGACACTGATTCTTGTTTGGCGTTTAGCTGAATCAATGAACTTACTCAATAGTTGTGCTGGATTATTTCCTGCTGGTTTTACACCTTCCTTAGGTGCTGCACTTGCAAAATAGGGACCAATGAATGCCATTTCTGTTCCTGTTGGCACTGTATAGGATAAACTATCCCCATCATAAAATGCTTGCTTGGCAAATTTGATACCTTCTAGTAATCCTAATGGCTTGCCCAATTCTGGTTGCTCTAATAGGAAGGTATTGAAATCGTCTATTTGCTCTAAAGGCTTGATAGATCTGATTAAACCATTAGTTTTTTTTGTATCTACCAATATCTCTAAAGGCATCACCCCACCAGCGTGTTGTTCAAACCATTTTAAATCGGTGTACAATTTATCTTGTTTTGGCAAATCGTCTACAATAAATGCTTCTTTTTTTATTTGTAAAACGCCTACCAATGAAACAAGAATTGCAAGGATGGTGATTCCAAAGACCCACTTCGTATGGGCAAATGCCCAACGCTCTATCTTAATCAATATCCTTTCTAAATATTGGTTGTCTAAATAACGAATATGTTTTGCTTTTGGTGCAGGTAAATAGGAGAGTACTGGAGGTATAAAAAATAAACTAATGAAAAATAAAATCATTATGTTCAATCCAGATACCCAACCAAATTCTTTAAGCAGTGGACTCTTGGTTAATGCAAATACAAAGAAGCCAATAGCAGCAGTAATATTACAAAATAAAGTCACTACACCCATCCTACCTACCATCTGCACAAGCGCCTTTTCCTTATCGTTTGTTTCCTTATAAGAAGTATGATATTTATTTAAAAAGTAAATACAGTTTGGGATGCCTATCACTACAATCAATGGTGGAATCAAAGCAGTTAATAAAGTAATCTTTTGTCCCAATAACACCATGGTACCTAAACTCCATATCACACCCATCAAAACCACGGCCAAGCTCATGACAGTTGCAGAAACAGATCTAAAGAAAACCAATAATGTTATGGCTGATAAAATAAGCGACCCAATCAAAAACCAAAGCATTTCTTTTTTAATGCGATCCGCCATGATGGTTCTAATAAATGGCAAGCCACTGATATGTACTTCCGTCTTAGCAGATTGACTAAAGCGATCTAATTCATCTTGTATACTACCAATGATTTTGGTTCTAGAAACGCTATTGATAGAATCGGCGATAAAAGAAATCGCCATGATATAACTATTGCTATCTGGATTATATAACAAGTTTTGATAGAAAGGTAGGTTCTCAAAAACTGTTTGGTCTGCTAATAGTAAACTATCCGATGTATAAGGTGCATGAAATATTTTAGCAGCGTTGAACTTGGTATCGATACTGTCTTTAGTAATCGTATAGGCAGTTGGAATACTCATCACCTCGGCGACTGCACTATTTTGTTTGATGGTCTTATGCAAAGCATCTACTTGATTAAAGAAGTCCTTTGAATAAAAATGATCCGTCTTAAATCCAACTACCACTGTTGTGCCATCTACGCCATATTTTTTTACAAATTCGTTATAGACAATAAATTTTGGGTTATCAGAAGGGATAGCCTTCGTATACTCATAACTAAGTTTAATTTGTACAGCAAAATAGCCCATCACAACTGTACTCAAGAGTATAAAAAACAAATAGGTTTTTTTATACTTTAAAATATTTTGTCCTAAACGATACCACATAAGCTTTATTTTAATTTACACTACCCACAAATAAGCGGCCACCTGAGTGAACACCCCTATGAACAATCCTACAATTAATTCTTTTTTAGTATGATCACTAACAACCAATCTTGCACTAATAACCAACGCCGTTAAAAGTATAGCCAATAACACCCAAACTGCATTATTCACTGGATAAAAAACACTTACTAAAATAACTGCCGTTGTCAAACCAGCGATACCCATTGCATGCAAGCTTACTTTCATGAAATTATTCACCGTCATACCAATGGCACTTGCTACAAATATGCCTAAGTAAAAGAATTTTAAAGCAATAGGTTGGTCTGTAAAATTTCTACTGAGGTAGTACATCCACCAATAAAAAAACATCGTGATTACATAAGGAATAATTCTTTCCTTTTGAGTTCTCAAAAAAATACTATCACTTAATTTTAATCTCCATAACAAGAAAACTGCAAAAGCAGGAAAAAAAGCTGTCAACCAGGCTACACTAAATAAACGCATTTTTAATTGCCATTCAGATATACCAACGAATTCAAATGGCAATACTTGCTTTAAAAAAAGAAAGAAATAGGTAGGGATAAAAAGTGGATGCAAAACATAAGACAATAAATGTGCTACATATTTGACTACTTTAGGTTGTGTATTTTCCATAGTTGAATTGTCTACCATTCTTTTCTAAGTCTTGCGACTGGTATATTTAAGAGTTCTCTATATTTTGCGACTGTTCTTCTTGCAATATTGTAGCCTTTTTCTTGTAATTGATCGGTTAACTCATCATCACTTAAGGGCTTTAGTTTGTCTTCCCCTTCAATTAATTCTCTCAGGATTGCTTTCACCTCTTTTGTACTTACTTCCTCGCCACTATCTGTGGTTAAAGATTCACTAAAGAAATATTTTAATAAATAAGTGCCAAATTCGGTTTGTACGTACTTGCTGTTAGCTACCCGACTCACTGTGGAGACATCTAAATTTGTTTTTTCTGCAATGTCTTTTAAAATCATTGGACGAAGGGATGTGGTATCTCCACTCAAAAAGAATGCAGACTGATAATCTAAAATTGCATTCATTGTCAACAATAAGGTCTGTTGTCTTTGCAGGATCATTTCGATAAACCATTTTGCTGAATCAATTTTTTGCTTAATAAAAAAGATCGCTTCCTTTTGAGACTTATCTTGTTTCTTTCCACCTTCATATTCTTTCAGCATCAACTTATAATCATCACTTATGACCAATGGAGGCGCATTGCGACTATTCAATGTTAATTCTAATTTGCCGTTATTAATTAGTACTGTAAAATCTGGAATGATATACATTTCTGCCTCATTGGTATAACTCGTCTCCGCGCCCGGCTTTGGATTCAGGGTTAGAATTTGGTGCAATACTTCCTTCATTCCAGATTCGTCTAAGTGTAAACTTTTTTGAATCTTATCGTAGTGCTTTCTTGTGAATTCTTCGAAATATTTTTCTAAAATTAGAATAGCGATTTTCCTTGCTTCATCATCGGAATATAATTTGCCTCTGCTATCCGACAAATGTGCCGACTCGCCTTCGCCTTTTCTTCGTAATTGAATTAATAAACATTCTTTCAAATCTCTTGCAGCAATACCAACTGGATCAAATGCTTGAACCTGTTTTAATATTTGTTCAATTTCTTTTTCCTCTACCCACATGCTTTGCTTAAAAGCCAAGTCATCTGCAATCGACTGCATAGCCCTTCTCAAATATCCATCGTCATCTAAACTGCCTATAATTTGTTCTGCAATTTTAAATGACCTTTCATCTAATGCAAGCATACTTAATTGATCCATCAACACTTCGTGCAAACTCATTTCCGCTTTAATCGGAATCACTTTATCATTATCTAGTTCGGGGTAAAAATCGTCTCTTGTTTTATAATCTGCTACTTCATCATCATAGCTGTATTCACTTAGCTCTTCGTTACTCATCTCGAATTCATCTACAGGCACTGCTTCTTCATCTTCATGCATATCCTGCAGCAATTCATCATTCATTTCTTCTGGGGATGTAAAGTCAGACTCGAGTAAGGCAACATCCACTTCTAAAGCTGGATTCTCCTCTAATTCTTCTTTAATTCTTTGCTCAATCTGTGCACTAGGAATTTGCAACAATTTCATCAATTGGATTTGCTGAGGCGACAATCTTTGTAATTGTCTTTGCTGCATGGATTGTCCTAGTGCCATAACCTTAGCTTATGCTACCACTTTTTGCAATACTGCAAGAAAAGCAGCGCCTTTTTCATGCACCTGCTCTTCTGTCCAAACTAAACTAATTGCGGTTGAAATACATTTACTCATCACCGCATCACTCTTGGAAAAATCGGTGCTTTGTAATGCAATCAATGCGCTTTGTTGCGCTTCTGATAAAGGATATAAACTGGTTGCATTTTTTAAATGATCCCATTTTCTGATATAGTGCCAGTTATTCCCATACCAATAAAAATTACCAGCAAGTATACCTGCTTCTTTAAATGCAGCAATGGCATTTTCGGTATGCTGTTGACTTGGCAAGAACCAAGTTAAGAAGCTATGACTATCCCCTGCTGGATCAGGCACTACTCTAAATTGAATGCCTGGTACTTGCTCTAAATAAGAACGTAAAATATGGTTATTCCTTTTTTGAATCGCTAAAAAAGTATCTAATTTTTTGATTTGTGCTAAACCCACTGCCGCATGCAATTCACTAATACGAAAGTTGTAGCCCAATGCAGGATGTAAATCTGCACCTCTGTCTACCCCTAAATGATCATGTCCATGGTCCGTGAATGCATCGGACTTAATATACACTTCTTGATCGTTGGTCATCACTACCCCACCTTCTCCACATGTAATTGTTTTTACAAAATCAAAGGAGAATGTGCCAGCATGTCCAATCGTTCCTAAGTGCTTTCCTTTGTATGTACCCCCGATACTTTGACAAGCATCTTCTAATAAAATTAAATTGTGTTCTTTACAAATGGCTACCAGTGCATCCATATCCGCCATACTTCCACACATATGTACAGGCATCACACATTTTGTTTTTGGTGTAATGGCCGCTTTCACTGCTGCTGGTGATAAAGTCAAACTTTCGTCAATATCTACCAAAACAGGGATAGCACCCATACTTAAGATTGCTTCGAAACTTGCTACAAATGTAAACGCAGGCATAATCACTTCGTCTCCAGCACCAACTCCTAAGGCAGCCATTGCAGTTGTCAAGGCAGCTGTTCCACTAGAGGTAAGTTGTGCATATTCTGATCCAAAAGTCGAGCAAACTGCTGCTTCTAACGCTTTAGATTTCCAAATTCCTTTTCTTGGACCATCAAATCCGTAGCGCATTAAAATACCTGTCTCTAAGACTTCATTTACTTCTTTCTTTTCTTCTGCTCCAAATAATTCAAAACCGGGCATATGCTTGATTTTTAATGATAAACAAAGGTAGTTTAAAAAATGAAAATTGAGGGTTTTTCCGTATTTTGCGTTCCTAAAAAAAGACTAGAACCCATGGAGTATAACAAATTGATTTCCGTTTCAGGCATGTCAGGTTTATTTGAATTATTAACGAGCAAAAGCGATGGCGCAATTGCTAGATCCCTAGAGACAAATGCCACCCAATTTATCAGTTCTAGAGCCTACCAATTCTCACATTTAGAGAGTATTGAAGTGTTTACAACCAAAGAGAATGTGTTTTTGGCAGAAGTGTTTATTGAGATGGGCAAGTCAAAAGAAGTATTACCTAATGAAAAAGATGCAAAAGCCACTCAAGCCTATTTTAAGAAAGTTTTCCCTAATATGGATTTTGAGCGTGTATATGCCAGCGATATGAAGAAAATGGTGAAGTGGTTTGCACAATTACAAGAACATAAAGTGACTCCAACCTTACCAGAATTGGATGAGGAGGATACAGAAGCATAAGACTCATTTAAAAAAAGGCTTACCAATTTTCGGTAAGCCTTTTTTTATGCTTAAATTGCCCTATATAAATTCGATATGAAAAAAATAGTTTTAGGTACTTTATTATTCGTAGGATTGGCCACTAGCATTCAGGCTCAAAAAATGAGTGAAAAAAAGTGGGTTAGAAAACAATTTTCTGCTTTGAACATGGACCAAAAGATTGGCCAGTTGATGGTCATCAGAGCACATAGCAATTGGTCACAAAATAAAATTGACTCAATTGCAAACTTAATTCAACAATATAATGTAGGTGGGCTTTGCTTTTTTCAAGGCGGTCCTGTTCGACAAGCATTACAAACTAATGCCTATCAAAGTATCGCTAAAACCCCTTTATTCATTGCTATTGACGCAGAATGGGGATTGGGCATGCGATTAGATAGTGTGGAGTCTTTCCCAAGACAACTTTCGTTGGGTGCATTTGCTTCAAGCAATTTAGTATACCAAATGGGTGCGGCCATTGCAGCACAATTAAAAAGATTGGGGATACAAATTAATTATGGCCCAGTGATAGATATCAATAATAATCCATCGAATCCAGTCATCAATGATCGTAGTTTTGGTCAGAGTAAAGCGCAAGTGATTCAACAAGGTATTGCATATATGAAAGGCATGCAAGACAATGGTATCATGGCTACAGCAAAACATTTCCCAGGACATGGTGATGTAAATGTGGATTCACATTTTGATTTGCCTGTGATTAATAAGTCAAAAGCGGAATTAGATAGCCTAGAGCTTGTCCCATTCAAAGCATTGATCGATGCAGGTATCGAATCCATCATGGTAGCGCATTTGTCGGTTCCGGTAATTGATGATAGACCAAAATATGCCACTTCAATCTCTCCAAACGCAGTGAATGGATTATTGAAAAAAGAGTTAGGTTTTAAAGGCATTAGTGTAACAGACGCGATGGATATGAAAGCGATTGCGAATTACTTTCCACAAGGCGAAGCCAATGTTCAAGCCATTCTTGCAGGTAACGATATGTTATGTTTACCAGGAGATCTTGGACAGTCTATTCAAAAAATCAGATCAGCTATTAAAGAAAGAAGACTTAAGCGTTCGGATATCAATGCAAGAGTTAAAAAAATCTTGACAGCAAAATACAAGCACGGATTATACCTACCACAACAAATTGATACCACCAATATTGTTGCAGACTTGAACCAATCTGTCGGTACCATCAATGCTGAAATGGCACAACAATCACTAACTTTTTTGAGAGCCACAAATAGTCCAACATTAAATAATAAGACTGCCTATATTGCCTTTAATGCAAAATCAGCTAATGTATTTACTGCTACACTTTCAAATGCATATGGTGTAAAAGTTTTCTATACCAATGGTAAAGATGCGAATGAATTGGCAATGATCAATGATAGCTTAAAAGCATATGATCAAGTGCTTG
The DNA here is from genome assembly GCA_009924165.1 of Chitinophagia bacterium. Taxonomy (GTDB): domain Bacteria; phylum Bacteroidota; class Bacteroidia; order Chitinophagales; family Chitinophagaceae; genus Sediminibacterium. Next base: position 45,376 of record RFSD01000001.1, read on the forward strand.
TTGGTTTACATGGATATAGCAGAAGACCTGCAAATCATTTTGAATTACCAGCAGCCACCTTACAATTCTTAAACGAAAAAGGGCATGAAAATTGGATTCATCTAATTTTTGGAAATCCTTATGCTGTTGGAGATTTTAATAAAATCAATAATATTTTATTGGCTTTTGAAGATACAAAATACAGTCATGCAGCTGTGCAAAAATGGCTTGAAGGCAAACTACAAGCAAGCGGTACTTTGCCAGTGACGATTAGTCCTGAATTGCAATTTGGAACGCTTTCTGAAGCCGTATTAAAAAAAAAATTCTAGTAGACCCGATTCTTCCAGCAACTATTGATCAGACCCAACTTGTAAAAATCGATTCCATTGTTGAAGATGCCATTTTCAAAGGTGCCATACCTGGTTGTCAAGTATTGGTAGCTAAAAACAATCAAATTGTTTTTAATAAAAGCTATGGTACCATTGCAGGAGCTCAAAGTCCACAAGTGACCAATGCAACCTTATACGACCTTGCGTCTATGACAAAGACAAGTGCTACAACTGTTGCGATTATGAAATTGGTAGAGGAAGGTAAAGTAGACATTGAAAAAACAATTGGCGATTATTTACCTTGGGTAGTTGGAAATTCAAAAGCAAAAATTCGTTTAAAGGATTTGTTGATACATGAAGCTGGATTATACCCTTACATTAAGTTTTACGAATCGCTTTTAAATCCAGACGGCAGCATCAATTCAAAATGGATTGTACCTGTTCAAGACGCAGCGCATCAATTGATGGTTACACCAGGTAAATACCTTGCCAATCATTGGATGGATAGTATTCGTATGAAAATTTTGAATAGCCCTGTGACTACCCCAGGTAAATACGTTTATAGTGATAACGATTTTATTTTTTTAGGCAATATTGTAGAACAAGTGACTGGAATGAATCTTCAGGATTATTGTACAAAAACTTTCTATGGTCCAATGCAAATGCGCAGTACTGGGTTTTTACCACTTGAAAGAGCAGATAAATCTAATATTGCAGCAACAGAATTAGATAATTATTTTAGAAATGAACTCATTCAAGGATCTGTTCATGACGAAGGCGCTTCCACAATGGGAGGCATCGCAGGACATGCTGGTTTATTTAGCAATGCAACTGATATCGCAAAATTATATATGATGCTATTGAATGGTGGGCAATGGGATGGTCAAAGCTATTTAAAACCCTCCACCATCAATTTGTTTACAAGTTACCAATCTGCCACTAGCAGAAGAGGGCTTGGATTTGATAAAACTGCTAGAGACAATGCCAGTTCAAAAGATCCTTATCCTAGCTTAAGTGCTCCACCTAGCGTGTTTGGTCATACAGGTTTCACTGGAACATGTGTTTGGGCCGACCCAGACAATCAACTATTGTATGTTTTTCTTTCTAATAGGGTCTATCCAACAAGAGACAATAAAGCATTTAGCACGCTCAACCTGAGAGCAAAAATTCAAGAACAAATTTATCAAGCGATAAAAAAATAAAATGCAAAAATGGGTTTTCATATTGATTGCACTGGTTGTTACTATAAAACCTTTGAATGCACAATTGCAATTGGGACCAATTGGTTCATGGCGTGCGCATTTTTCCAATGAGTCAATTCTACAAGTCATCAAAGGGGATCAGCTATATGTTGTTGCTGCAAATCAAATTATTCAAATTGATGCAAAAAAAGAAATCAACTACCTTAATACGACAACTGGTTTACACGCCATAGGAATACATAAAATTGCATGGCACCCAATCGAAAATCAACTTATCATTGCTTATAAAAATAGTCGAGTTGATATTGTACAAAGGGATCAAGTCACCCTAATTGACGATATTCAAACGTCAAATTTATACGCCGATAAAAGCATTAACGACCTCATTGTATTCAATAATAAGGCCTACCTGTCCTGTAATTTTGGAATCGTTGTCATAGACTTATTAAAAAAAGAAATTAATGCAACCTACTTCCCAAATAACAATCGTCAAACTGTAAAAGTCCTGCAAACAATCTTTCATCAAAATAAATTATTTGCACTAACAGAAAATGGGATCTGGTCCAATACCCTAGATCAAAATAGTATTTGGGTTCAAGAAAACACAATGAGCATTACTGGGATAAAGAATATGTTTGTTTTTAAAAATCAACTCTATTTTAATACCCAACAAAAAATCTATCCATATCAAAATAGTGTGGCAAGTTTTCAAATCACCTCGGGTGTAATAGAGACAATCACTGTAGATGAAGACCGAATTTTAGCAGGCATATCCTATCAGAACAATGGGGCATTGATTCAGCTAAATAGTAATCAAAACAATACAGTACTCATAGATTCAACAATACTAGTCAAGCCTGTAGGGTTACTAAAAGATGGCAATACCATTTGGGTAGCTGACTTTCATAAAGGGCTTTATGAAAAAAATGATCAATCAAAATGGGTTGCGCTAGGTGGACCTTTAAGTGCAGCTTATGGGAATAATGCTTTCTCAGACAACCAATTACTCATGAGCTATGGCGCTAATAAAATTGGACTATCTAGTTTAAATGAAACAGGTTGGTCTAATTTTTCACAACTTGAAAATATAAAAATCAATTATGTCGAAGCAGTATCTATAGATCCTAAGGATCAAAGCTGGTGGATAGGTATGGGCAATCAGTTAATTCAGTATGATCGAAACAAAAAAACAATAGAACAGCCGATTCCGAATCCACCCATTGGTACCATCAAATCCATTCAACAAAAATCAGATGGTACTATTGCGCTTTTGAAAGAAGGATTTGGCGTTATTTTAAAAGAAGGCAACCAATGGAACAATTATCCCCTACAAAAAGGTTTTAGCACCACGAATTTGAAAAAAATTGTACTTGGTAACAATGATTTGAGCTGGATCATTGGGCCAAAACAGCAAGGCATTGTATTGTTTCAAAAACAAAATAACCAAGGCATTTGGAGACAATTAAATACGGGTAAAGGATCGGGCAATTTGCCAAGCATGGAAGTTACAGCCATTACAGAGGATAAGGATGGCAGCATTTGGGTTGGCACAGATAATGGAATTGCAATTTTTCAATGCACTAATATCAACGAAGCATGTGACGCTTATTTACCAATTGTAGAGAGTAACGGATTCAATGGCTATCTTTTTAAAAATGAAACCATTCATTCTATTAGTATAGACGGTGCGAATAGAAAATGGATTGGTACGAATAACGGTGCTTGGTTAATCAGTAAAGATGGTACTGAGGTTCTGCAGCATTTTACAACAGAAAATAGCCCACTTCCAGATAATACCGTTTTATCTATTGGCATTGAGCCAAGCGGAGGAGATGTATTCTTCTTTACTAAAAACGAAATCATCAGCTATAAAGGTAATGCCACTGAACCCACAGTGACACAATCCGCAATTAAAATTTATCCTAATCCTATTGTACCCAATTACAGTGGACCTATACTCATCAAAAATTTAGTGAACAATGCCTTAGTGAAAATTACAGATATCAATGGGCAACTCATGATGCAAACTAGGGCGCTTGGAGGTCAAGCAACATGGAATGGTAGAGATCAGTATCAGCACAAAGTTGCTTCTGGTATTTATTTAGTCTTTGTGAGAGATGATATGGGCAACGAAAAAGCAGTAGGTAAAATAATGATTGCTGCAGGATATTAATTAGCAGTTAATTCAAATTGTTTAAACATTTTAAACTTCCAAGAATCACGCTCACCTTGCACTACACGATACATCAACTGTCTGATCTTATTGGTTGGTTCTTTGATAGTTGTATCTGCAGGATATACTGGAAACTTTCTAAATAAAACACCTTCTACTAACTTGTATTCATCTTTCCCTCTATAGCCCTTGCTCAATTCCATATCATTATAAATATCAGGGAATAAAATGGGTGCAATTCTTTCGTTGTCTTGAGAGCAAATTGGAAATATACTTTTTTTACCTGCAGCATCTTCAATAAAAATAATCAAGTCTGGAAATCCATCATTGTTTAAATCATCGATTTCCGCTCCCAATACTCTAGCCTTCAATTCTATGGATGCTTCTCTAGATTCAGACTTGAACCCAATTGGTCTAATATTCAATACATTTTTATCTGGTGATCTGTTTAAACAAGAAATTCTATAACCAGATTTACCAATTTTCATAGTGCTGTCATATTTAGCCCAAACTTGCCCAATCAATTGTCCAGAAAAAATAATGCAGCAGAAAAATAAAATAGTACGCATACTTTACAATTTATTTATAATAGCTGTAATGCTAATTTCAACATTCACATTTCTTGGCAATGTTTTTACAGCGACTGTTTCACGCGCTGGAAAATCGGCATTAAAATAACTGCCATACACTTGATTTACTGCAGCAAACAAGTCCATACTACTTAAAAATATACTCGTCTTAACAATATGCTCAAAATTGATATTCGCCTCGTCTAATATGGCTTTGATATTTTCCATCACCTGTGTTGTTTCGGCCTCGATAGACGACAAAACTAACTCGCCTGTAGCTGGATCAAATGCGATTTGACCACTAGCGAATAAGAAACCATTGGCAATCACGGCCTGACTATAAGGACCAATAGGTGCAGGTACTTTATTGCTTTGGATGATTTGTTTAGACATATATTTTATTTAGAATTGCAATTTCTAATTTTTTGGGCAAATCCAACCTATTTTTGCACTATAAATTTATTACTTGGCTACATTTTTAATCATAGACACCGCTTTAGAAGAAGCCATTGTGGCATTGGGCAAGGATGGCAAGATCATCGGCGAATTGACCAATAAGGAGATGCATAGCCATGCAAGCTTTATTCAAGTGGCTATTGATACTGTTTTAGAGCGTCAACAAATAGCAATAAGGGAATTAGATGCGATTGTAGTAACTCTAGGACCTGGAAGTTATACAGGTTTAAGAGTTGGGCTAGCCACTGCAAAAGGCATAGCCTATGCCTTACAAAAGCCACTAATTGGTTTGTCTACATTAGGCGCTTTAGCAGCTGCAGCAGTTCAACTTTCGCCAACAACAATCGAACTATCGACCCAAATTTTTGCAATGATAGACGCAAGAAGGATGGAAATTTTTGGCGCCGTCTATGATACATCCATTAACCTAATTGTACAAGAACAAGCCATGGTGCTGGATCAGACAAAATGGAATAGTTTAATCAAACAGCCCACTATTTGCATAGGGAATGGTCATCTTAAAACAAAAGATTTTATAACCACACATGATGTGACTTATTTAGATGGCAGTTACTCAAGCCAAATGCTACTTGATTTGGCGATGGCAAAATGGAACGCAGGGCAATTTGAGGACTTGGCCTATGTGGGTCCCAATTACCTAAAAGAAGTGTACATCCTGCCTAAATA
>RFSD01000002.1 GCA_009924165.1 Chitinophagia bacterium
TTTTGGTATCGGTGGCGTCTTAATTAAGATGGTTGCAGACCAAGTAGATGTGGAAGTGGTTGCGAATTATCAATAAGCATTGGTATTATTTTGCCATCAAAGAATATTACAGAAAAATAGGAAAGGCAGAATTGCCTATCATGATTAGTGGTACCATCACAGACGCTTCTGGCAGAACCTTAAGTGGACAAACATTAGAAGCATTCTATACCTCTGTTGAACATGCTAAGCCATTAAGTGTTGGTTTAAACTGTGCATTAGGTGCGCAAGAAATGCGTGCACATATCGAAGAGCTTTCTCAAATTGCAACTTGTTATACATCGGCCTATCCTAATGCTGGTTTACCAAATGCAATGGGCGAATACGATGAAGCACCGCATCAAACGGCGCATTTTATTGAAGAATGGGCCAAAAATAAATTTGTAAATATTGTAGGAGGATGTTGTGGCACCACCCCAGACCATATTAAACATATGGCAGATAACGTACGCAACATTCAACCAAGAACTTTACCAATTGTAGACAAAACTATTTAAGATTATGAGTGAATTACCTATACATATCAAACCCTATTTAAGATTAGCTGGATTAGAACCTTTAGTGATTCGTCCTGAAACAAATTTTGTAAATGTTGGTGAAAGAACCAATGTGACAGGCTCTAAAAAATTTGCAAGACTCATTAAGGAAAATAAATACGAAAAAGCATTATCTGTTGCACGTCAGCAGGCAGAAAATGGTGCACAGATCATTGATATCAATATGGACGACGCCTTACTTGAAGGCGTAAAAGCCATGACCACTTATTTGAATTTATTACAGAGCGAACCGGATATTGCAAAAATCCCCATCATGATTGATAGCTCAAAGTTTGAGATCATCGAAGCGGGATTAAAATGTGTGCAAGGAAAATGTATTGTGAATTCCATTTCTATGAAAGAGGGGGAAGCCAAGTTCATAGAACAAGCACATATCTGTAAAGCCTATGGTGCTGCAGTCATTGTAATGGCATTTGATGAAGTTGGACAAGCAGATACTAAAGATAGAAAAGTAGAAATTTGTGCGCGTGCTTATAAAATTTTAGTAGAACAAGTAGGATTCGACCCACAAGACATCATTTTTGATCCTAATATTTTTGCAATCGCGACAGGTATCGAAGAGCATAATAATTATGCGGTAGATTTTATAGAAGCAACAAGGGAGATAAAGGCTCTAATGCCTTTGGCAAAAGTGAGTGGTGGTGTATCCAACGTTTCTTTTTCTTTCAGAGGCAATGACGCAGTAAGAGAAGCCATTCATGCGGTGTTTTTATACCATGCGGTGAATGCAGGAATGGATATGGGTATTGTGAATGCTGGTCAATTAATTGTTTATGACGAGATTGAACCTGAATTAAAACAGCTTTGTGAGGATGTGATTTTGAATCAAAATAATGACGATAACCAAGCGACTGAAGCATTGATTCAATATGCAGATGCCTTAAAAGCAAAAGGTGAAGACGCAGGACAAGTGGCAGAAGCCAATAGTAAAAAATTAGCTTGGAGATCGGGCACAGTAGAAGAGCGACTTGCACATTCATTGATTAATGGCATTACTGATTTCATTGAGGCTGATACAGAAGAAGCTAGACTACAATATAGTGCACCATTGGAAGTGATTGAAGGGCCATTGATGGCCGGCATGAATCAGGTGGGTGATTTATTTGGCGCAGGTAAAATGTTTTTACCTCAAGTTGTGAAAAGTGCAAGGGTGATGAAAAAGAGTGTGGCCGTATTGACACCATATATTGAAGCCGAAAAAGAAAGAATAAAAAATGCATCTACCAATCCAAATGGTCAAACAAAAGGACCAGCTAAAATATTATTAGCCACAGTAAAAGGCGATGTACATGATATCGGTAAAAATATTGTGGGTGTCGTGTTGGGCTGTAATGGATATGAGATTATTGACATAGGTGTAATGGTACCTGCAGATAAAATTCTTGCAGAAGCTGAAAAACATCAAGTAGACATCATAGGATTAAGCGGATTGATCACCCCATCACTAGACGAGATGGTCTATATCGCAAAAGAAATGAAACGTCGTGGCATGACCATCCCATTGATGATTGGAGGCGCGACTACTTCTAGAATGCATACTGCAGTTAAAATTGCGCCAGAATACAATGATGGAGTTATTCATGTATTGGATGCATCAAGAAGTGTGACTGTAGCTGGATCTTTGTTGAATAAAGAAACAAAAAAGCCTTTCTTAGCAGAATTAGAGCAATCCTACACACAATTAAAGACAGATTTTGATAATAAAAAAACAGTCAAGCAAAGTATCCCCTATGCGACTGCATTAGAAAATAAAGTAGCGATTGATTGGACTGGATTTAATGCAACTCCTCCAAGTTTTACTGGCAATAAAGCCATTGAAATAACAGATCTATCTGTACTAGTGGACTATATAGATTGGAAACCATTCTTTATTGCTTGGGAATTGCATGGTAATTTCCCAGCCATCTTAACAGACGAAGTCGTTGGTGAAGTAGCAAGTAAATTATACCAAGATGCACAGGCCTTATTAAAAAAGATCATTGCGGAAAATTGGTTAACTGCAAAAGCGGCAGTTGGTTTTTGGCCAGCAAAATCGAATGGAGATGATGTGACTGTTACCGACGGTTCAAAAAATGTTGATTTACATTTCTTAAGACAACAAGCAAAGAAAGCAGCAGGTCAACCTAACTTTTCTTTAGCAGATTTTATTTGTCCAGCATCTGAAAACAAATCAGATTATATTGGCGCATTCGCTGTAACCATTCATGGTATCGAAAAACATATCAAAGCATTTGAGGAAAATTTAGATGACTACAATAAAATCATCTTACAAGCACTGGCTGATCGCTTTGCAGAAGCATTTGCTGAATATTTACATGCTCAAACAAGAAAAGAGTTGTGGGGGTATGCAAAAGATGAGCAACTAGATAACACAGCATTGATTCAAGAAAGTTATGTAGGTATTCGTCCTGCACCGGGCTATCCTGCTTGTCCAGACCATACCGAAAAATATACCTTGTTTAATTTATTGAATGCAGAACAACATACTGGTATTAGTTTGACAGAAAGTTTAGCTATGTATCCAGCATCAAGTGTATGTGGATGGTATTTTGCACATCCTCAAAGTCAATATTTTGGATTAGGTAAAATTCAGCAAGACCAAGTCGTTGACTATGCGAAAAGGAAAAATCAACCTCTAGAGTATATCACCAAATGGTTACAACCTGTAATTGACTAAGCTTTTTCAAACAACCACCAGAATCGTTTTCTTGGTGTAACCACATAACTTGTAACATATTTACGAATATGTTCAATTGCTTCGTCACAGTCATCTGTTAATAAGATAAATTCTTTATCCTCTGGAGAAATAGTACCAGCTGCTATCATATGTTCCATCCAATGTATGAAAGGTTCATGGTAGTCTTTACCCATGACCACAATGGGAAAGTTTTTGATGATTTTAGTTTGTACCAATGTAAGGGTCTCAAAAAATTCATCCTGGGTACCAAATCCACCAGGCATGATCACAAAAGCATAGGAATACTTAACCAACAAAACTTTTCTAACAAAGAAAAAACTAAACGTGATGGACTTATGTACATATGGATTAGGGGATTGTTCAAAAGGTAATTGAATATTACACCCAATAGATTTTCCACCAATTTCATATGCCCCTCTATTGGCCGCTTCCATAATACCAGGACCACCACCAGTCATAGTAACAAAACCTAATTCAGCAATTTTTTGCCCCATTTTTCTTGCTTGCTCATAATAAGGATGGCCCTCTTTAAATCGGGCAGATCCAAATACCGTGATGCATGGGCCTACAAAATTAAGCACTCTAAACCCTTTAATAAATTCAAAGAATATTTGAATAGCAAATTTAAACTCCTTCAACCTTGGCCGAGGACCATCTAATTCAACCAATTTTTGCGCAGGAATTATCTTTTTATCAGGTATGGACTTGTCATTTGTTTGCATATGCTTTGATCGCCATTTATGGCAATGAAGTTAGAATAAAATAAGTATTAAACGTCTAAATCAACTAAATTTGACTACCCAATTTGAAACTTCTAAATGAAAAAAAGCTTTTACTTTTTAAGTCTACTCTTCACGCAATGCATTTGCATCGCTACAATTGGACAAACTAATCAAGTTATATTTGAACAAGTCCAAATGTATTCTAGTATTCAACCAGAAGGAAAATATTGGCATCCTACTTCCACTCATGTGCAAGCATTTGCTAGCATTTTAGATACAGCACTTTTTAATCCATTACAACTTCAAAGAGATACAAGTTTTATAACTAAAATAAAAATTTTAAATAAGCCAAATCAAATTGGCAAGATCGTGATTGATTGGAATCAAAGCCAATCCTCTGCTTTTCATGCTTATTTAGAAATTTATGAATTGCAACCAGAACAAACATTTAGCAATTCAATGGTGAATGTCATCATTCCAAAAAAAGACAGCATTCAATCCACATGGTTTTTAACCTGTACTATTTTAGATGCAACTAAAAAACCTGTTTTTCAAAAAACTATTTTAATTGGCATGATTCCAATTAGCAACCAAGGCATAGGCTATCCAATGAACGTACCTGTATCCCCTCCAAAAAGCCTATTCAAAGCCATTCAATCTGGTGTCAGCTATTTTGATAAAGACGGCGAAGAATTGGCTTACATTGAAGCAAAAGTGCCGATTAGTTTTGCATGGGATAATTTTACCATGCCTTTATTACAAGCAAAGCCAAGAATTAGTGTAGATACGAGTAAAGATTTTTTTCAGTTTATACAAAATAATTCAAGGATTGTATTAAGAACACCAACTGCCATGATGCAGAAGATAGACACAAAAAACAAAACAACCAACAATCCTTTTTTTACTATTTTACCTGAAATAAAAAAAAGGACCAACACCCTATTTAAAGAATACTATCAAGCAATACAACCTTTAAGGAATACAAGTGAAAATAAAGACTATTCATTGGAGGCCTATATTGAATTCAATCCATTCATCGATCCAGAATTACGCGCCACACCACCTATTCGATTTCTGCCAGATAGTATACATAAAATTTATGCAGACACAAATTTAATTGGCAGGTTTAAAGTAGTTGAACTACCAGTCAATACTGAATTGGCTTTCAATTCTAATAAAATATACAATGGGTATGACTCTAATTCGATGTATACATTAAATACGAACTATCCAAAAGGAACCATCTCAATCTCTAAATCGGTTGAAGGAAGGATTGGTAAGGATACATTTAAAATTCTTTTTAACAATGACATTGATGTTAAATTAATTTATCTCAATAATGTGGCTGTCATGGCAGCAAAAGGAAGGAATAAACCCAATTACTTAATACCCATTGAACAAGTAAATCAACATTCAATGTCCGCACTCTTACTCTTAATTGCGTATAGTGAGATTTTTCAATCCCCAAATTAATCATGCATGCGCCTCGTAAGTTATAATGTCAATGGAATAAGAGCAGCCATTAAAAAAGGTTTGATTGAATGGCTTAAAGATTATCCAGTTGATGTTTTATGTGTTCAAGAAACAAAAGCAAGTAGTACAGATATTGACATTAGTCTTTTCACTGATCTTGGTTATCATGTTGCATGGTATCCTGCCCAAAAAAAAGGATACAGTGGCGTGGCCGTATTTAGTAAACAAAAGCCTAGTCTTGTTGTTCAAGGAACTGGACATGAAATGAGTGATGCCGAAGGACGTGTCATAAGAGTCGATTTTGGAGCTCTTACCATCATTAATGCTTACTTCCCCTCTGGCACTAGTGGAGACTTGAGACAAGCCTATAAATACCAGTGGTTGGATGAATTTTACAATTGGGTAGAAGCGTTAAGAAAAGAAAGACCAAATATCATTATTGCAGGAGATTATAATATTGCACATCAAGCAATCGATATCCATGATCCTAAAGGGAATAAAAAATCTTCAGGTTTTTTACCCGAAGAAAGAGCTTGGATGGATCAGTTACTTGCAAATAATTGGGTAGATAGTTTTAGGTATATCAATAAAGACGCCATTGGAGCTTATTCTTGGTGGAGTCAAAGATTTCCTTCTGTTAGATTACAAAACAAAGGATGGAGAATTGATTATCTTTGTACAACAAAAATATTGGCAACTAAAATTAAGAATGCCTTTATCCTTCCAGACATAAAGCATAGTGATCATTGTCCCGTTGTTGTAGAATTAAAAAAATAAATCCATGTTTGTATCCAATATTAGTTTTCAAGTTGATCCTTCCATAGAAGCAGCGTGGTTGAATTGGGTGAAGCAAAGCTTTATACCAAGCTGTCTTTCAACTGACTGCTTTGTAGAGCACCAACTCTATCAATTAGACTTAGCAGCAGATCAGCCACCTACATTTACCCTACAATTGTTTAGTCAAACTGCTACTCAAATAGCTGAATTCCAAGCAAAACACGCAGAAACACTCCTTTTTAACGTCACAGAACAATGGGGAGAACAATGTTTTCACTTCAATACAAGCATGAAAATTGTGAATTGATTGTGGATAGCTAGCCTCCGAAAACCCTTAACTGGCCTCATTTTCATTGTTTAAACCGCTGTAACTCAATACTGTAAGGAATTACAGCTATACACACTTTTTATTGGTCCAAAATTGAGATATAGCCCTTGAGCGGAAAACCTTACTATTTAAGGGTTTTATTGGAAAAATAAAAATTAAAAAAAACACTAAAATATTTTTTTGTTTCATCAAACCCAATAAATTTGTCTTATCGTTTAAAACTATAAAAAACACATCTATGAACAAAGCAGAATTGATCGCACACATCGCTGACGCAGTTGATTGTCCAAAAACACAAGCTAACGCAGCTTTAGACGCTTTTATCGAAGCAGTAACTAAATCTTTGAAAAAAGGTGACAAAGTAACTTTAGTAGGTTTTGGTACTTTCTCAGTATCTAAGCGTGCTGCAAGAACTGGTCGTAACCCACAAACAGGTGAGACTATTAAGATTAAAGCAAAGAAAGTTGCACGTTTCAAGGCTGGTAAAGAATTGAGCGGCAAGTTGTAATTTCAAATTTATTTGAATAAAAACCCTCGGATAATCATTTATTCAGAGGGTTTTTTTATATTTGTGCTCCAATCACAATTTAAAAATTACAATATCATGGGTAGAGGAGATAAAAAAACAGCAAAAGGAAAGCGCTTTTTAGGTTCTTTTGGTAAAAGTAGACCACACAAAACAAGAACTATTAAGACAGCTGCTCAAAAGGCAAAAGCTTAATTTTTTTAAAAAATAGATTCCCCCGATTATTCGGGGTTTTTTATGCCTATTTTTGCAACATGAAAAGCATTTACTTATTATTTGTATTTCAACTGATTGTCTTAGCTGGAAAAGCACAATGTTCCATCTGTACTAAAACAGCTGCGCAGATTGGTGAAGAAGCTGGAAAAGGATTTAATGTTGGTATTCTATACCTTGCTGCAATGCCATTTGGCATTATGAGTTATGTCGCTTATAGATGGTGGAAAAATGAAAAAAGCTAGTTCATTTAATTACTCAAGTTGATAGTTCAGCTTTTATCAATCCATTCTTACAAAAACTTATTTGATTTAATCTTAGTTGTTCAATCAATGCATCATTGGCATCCAATTGATCCCTTGATGCAAGGGGGTGATATAAATGATATTGGACCCCGCCAAATTTGATGAATTTTTTCTTTACGCCTGCATGTAATAAACGGATGCAAATATCTGTATCCTCTCTACCCCAACCACTAAATGATTCATCATATCCATTCACTAAGTACAAATCTGATTTCCAAAAAGCCATATTACATCCTTTGACATCATATAAATGCTTCCCTTTTGTTTTATAGTTATTTTGTAAAAATTGCATGAGGAATGGTATCCTAAGCGAATTGAAAAAGTTTTTCCCCTTCCACCTTAGTGTTGCAAAATTTACTTTTTTGGATTCCAATAAAATGTTTGTGATTTTTTTACCTAAAAGCAACCTACTTCCTGTTACAAAAAAACCAGCTGCTCTAAGGCTCAAATGATCTGCGATAAAATGTTGATCTAAAATAATATCCCCGTCTATTTGAATAATATAATCTGATTGCGCCATGCTGATGGACTTATTTCTTATGGCAGCTAATCTAAAGCCATTGTCTTCGTGCCAAACATGGATAATATTAAGTGTAGGATGTGCTTCTTTAAACTGTTGAATCAAATTAGCAGTCCTTTCGTCAGAACCATCATCTGCTATAAGGACCTCATTAGGTAGTATGGTTTGATGTGCAACAGACCTTAAAGTTTGTTGTAATGCTTGAGGCCAATTGTAGGTGGCAATGATTAATGTGACGGAAGAATTCATCAAAAATAATTTTGTGTAAAACTAAAAATATTGAACCCCTCACTGATGGTTGCTGCCTCTATATCTTGCTCTAATTTTTTTAGATCTAATTGTTGCATCTTATGTGCGACAATTAACTGAATTGCTTTTGTGAAAATTATTTTTTTGTAGTTGCCTAAAACATTGTTGGCAATTTGATGCGAAGCAATTGCTTGAATCAAGTCGTTGATCCCAAGGCCCTGTGAAGCAACGGTAGCAACTACTTTTACCAGGTCTGCTGATACCCCATGCTCCATCATCATTTGTCGTATATGATTGGTGAAAGTTTGTGCATCTGGTCGATCACTCTTATTGACTACAAATATATCAGCTACTTCCATTAATCCCGATTTCATCATCTGCACTTCATCCCCTGCTTCAGGCACTAACACGACGACTGTTGTATCAGCTAAAGAAGCTACTTCTACTTCGGATTGTCCCACACCAACTGTTTCAACTATAATTTGATCAAATCCGACTGATTGAAGTAAAGTCGTTAGTTCAATCATAGAACTGTTTAAGCCCCCTAAATGACCTCTCGAAGCTAAAGAACGAATGAAAACTTGCGGATGTAAATACCAATCCTTCATGCGGATACGATCTCCTAAAATAGCTCCTTTATGAAATGGCGAAGAAGGATCTACCAAAAGGACCGCCACTTTTTTGCCTGCAGCTATCCACTCGCCCACTAAGCCTGCAATTAAGGTGCTTTTACCTGCCCCTGGAGGCCCTGTAATACCAATAATCGGAATTGCTTTAGGAACTAAATTAGTTAAATAGACATCCACCCCTTCCACTTTATTTTCAATTTGTGAAATGGTTTTTGCCAATAATAAAAAATTGCCTTCAGCAACCCCTTTTGCGATATCTGTAACAGCAAACATTTATGAACGGATAATTTTATAATTCTTAAAATCAAATGGACGTATACCTGTTAATTTTTCAAAATAATACAACACAAATTTTTTGAAACTGAGTTTCTTTTTTGATACATCTAAATTAATGACCCAATTTTTTCGTTCTATCCTATCTAACATCACATTAGGATGTGTTCCTGTAAAGCGTTCTAAAGAATCAAACTCAGAGAAATCATAAAAATCTGGACTTTGAATAATTTTTTCCATCTGTACATCATCATTCCAAAAAGCAGCACTCTCTTTTTGCTTTTTACGCATTTGCTCAGGACTTTTCACCCACCCATAATGATAGATACTTGCATCAATGGCAGCGACTGGTAATTTTTGATGACCAATTCTAAAACCCTGCGCATCTCTATAAGCACTAATGGCTTTGTTATTTCTAATGATCCTTATTTCATGCGCATACCATTTTCGACTATCCCCCACATAATCATAAGTGCCATAAAAATGTTTGTACTTGAATAATAAGCCTTGTACTGGTAAATCGTCCTTGTATTTTTCACATGCAGCTCGAATGGAAGGATGGTATTTTTCATGCACCACTTCGTCTCCTTGAATATAAAACGCCCAATCAAAACTAGCATCAATTAATTGAAATGCTTTATTGGTTTCATCGGCTAAAACCACCCCGCCTTTTCTTAAATCTTTATTCCAAACAGAGTGATGAATTTTAATTTTAGGATCGCCAATGGATTCAATTAATGAAATGGTCTCATCTGTCGAATCCCCAATTAAAACAATCATTTCGTCCACCACGGGTAAAATAGAACGAATGGCTTCCAAGATAGGGAAGTCATTCACCACTGCATTCTTAATAATTGTAAACCCGGCAACCTTCATATTCGCTTAATTGTTCTTCAAATAACCGAAATCTTTTGCAACTTGCCTATTGTTTTGCCTAAAGTTTGCTTGAAAGCAATTAATTTTGAAATACGAAAATCATTATGTCTATAACAATTTGTTTCGATTTTGGCAACACCCGATTAAAGGCAGCAATTTTTAAAGGCAACCAATTAGAAAAATTGGAGCTTTTAGAAAATGATGGGATTACATCTGTGCAAAAATTATTAGACCAATACCAGCCAAGTAAGACATTGCTTTCCTCTGTGATTCACCACAATAAAGCAATTGAAAGCTTATTGACCAATTATGGTCCATTTCATTTATTGGGACCGCAAACCAAATTAAATTTCACAACACCAGTAGGTAAACCAGAAACCATTGGAGCAGATCGCTTAGGACTTGTTGCAGCAGCTGTGGACTTATATCCAGCAGAACATAGTCTTGTCATTTGTCTTGGCACCTGTATCACCTATAATTTTGTCAATAATCGAGGGCAGTTTTTGGGAGGCAGTATCTCTCCGGGGATGCAAATGCGTTTCAAGTCTATGAATGATTTAACAGCACTTTTACCATTAATTGACCCAGCTCCAAGCTTTGGCTTGGTTGGATATGATACCAAAACCAACCTGCTTTCCGGAGTCGTTTTAGGGATGTCAGCTGAAATTAATGGTATAATTGATGCCTATGAGGCCAAATACAGCAAATTTAACGCCCTATTAACCGGTGGAGACCTTAGTTATTTTGTACCTCACTTAAAAAGAAGGATATTTGCCGACCCCAATTTAATATACAAAGGATTATATGCGATTAGTGAAAAAAATACTTAGGTTAACCCCATTCATAGGACTTTTCTGTTTTATTGCCCCACTTAAGGCTCAGATCAATTCCCCGTTTTCAAGATTTGGCGTAGGTAACGAAGTTTACAACAGTCAAAATGCTGCGAACCAAGCTATGGGTGGATTAACTGCCGCATACACGCCCATAATGAATGGGGCTTTTGGGCAAAGCATTAATTTTAACAATCCTGCTTCATACGGAGGAATCTACATGACCACATTTGATATTGGCTTGAATTTAACCAATATCAATCTTAAAAGAATAACGCCTGCAGGAAAAGAGAAATCCACTTATTTGATACCCAACTATATTGCAGTAGGTGTACCTATCAGTAAAGCAAAAAAAATTGGATTTGCATTTGGATTAAGACCACTGACGCAAATTAATTATTCGGTAAATGATTTTTTATATGACCCTAAAATCGGGGATTCTGTCTACACAAACTACAAAGGTGAAGGCGGGATCAATCAAGTTTTTCTTGGAGTTGGTAAAAGTTGGAAGTATTTAAGTATTGGTATGAATACAGGTTATAATTTAGGCAGAAAGAAAATTGATGTAATAAAGGCGCTTTTATTCAATACTGATTCAACTTATTTTTATCAATCACAATCAAGTACCAACACAAGTTTTGGTGGTGTGTTTTTAAACCTCGGTGCACAAGGAGAATTTCCATTATCAAGTTCAACGAATTCAGTTACTAAAGACAAAACAGAATATACAATTAGCTACGGCGGAACATATACACTTGACCAAAGATTAAATGGGAAGCAAGATGTTTTAAGATCGAATGGTACATTTACATCTACACAAGAAATCCCTGTTGATACTGCACTATTTCAAAAAAATATAAAGGGCATAGTAGAGCTACCAAGTACGATCACTGCTGGTATTGCTTTACATAAAAAAATCACCACTGTTAGAGGTAACTATGATCAATGGGTGGTCGGTGTTGAATTGAATCAGTCTAACTGGAAGGACGGTTATAAATTCTATGGCGTGGCAGATCAAGTTCGAAATGCTACTATGTTTCGCGCAGGAGCTCAATTATGTCCTAATCCATATGCTTTTGAAAGTTATTGGTCTACTGTTACGTATCGATTTGGCTTATTCAGTGGCAATGATTATATCAACATCAACAACAACGGATTAAAAGTGAACGGCTTAACAATGGGCTTGGGCTTACCTATCAGAAAGTACCGTTCCTACGATTACCAATTCACCTTATTGAATCTAGCTTTACAAGTAGGACGAAGAGGAAGTGGTACATCTAATTTCAAAGAAAATTTTGTTCAATTTACAGTGGGATATAGTTTAAGCGACGTCTGGTTCAATAAACGTAAATATGATTAATACAAGCCACCATAAAATATTTAAAATAGCAGTTGCTTGTTTGAGTAGCTGCTTTTTTATGGCTGCATGTGAGAATGATGCAGATGCTGTAAAAGCGTTAGGCACAAGAGTTAACGGAATTGATGTTGGAAAAGATGTTGCTATTTATGTAAGTAATGATGGTAAATTAGGTGCAAAATTATCTGCGCCCTTGATGAATCGTTATTTAGAGGATAGTAGCAAAATGATTGAGTTTCCTCAATCCATCCATGTAGACTTTTTCAAAGATAGCAATCAAATTGAGAGTCAGCTTTATGCAAAATATGCAAAATATAAAGAGACAGAAAATATTGTATACTTAAAAGACGATGTCGTTATTTTCAACACCCTTGGAGATACCTTATGGTGTAAGGAAATCTATTGGGATCAAAACACAGGCAAGTTTTATACCGAGCAGGATGTGGTAGTGAAACAACATAGTCCATTGGCCAAAATTTATGGTAAGGGACTAGAAGCCAATCAAAATTTAACAGACATTCGTATCTTTAAACCACAACCAAATAGCTATGCCATCCTACAAGATAGCAGTAGCTTAAACCCTTAAAATAAAGCAGATGGAATATAGAAATATGGGCAAAACAGGGCTTCAATTAAGCGCATTAAGTTTTGGAAGCTGGGTGACATTTCATAAGCAAATAGACGACCGCATAGCGGATGAATTAATGGGTATTGCATATGATGCGGGTGTGAACTTTTTTGACAATGCAGAAGTTTATGCAGCTGGGGAGAGTGAGAAAATGATGGGTCGAATTTTAAGTCAAAAAAAATGGGATAGAACTTCTATCGTACTTTCTTCAAAAGCTTATTTTGGATGGAGAGGGAAAGCCAATAAGCCTAATCAAACAGGATTAAGTAGAAAGCATTTAACAGAAGCATGTCATGAGGCATTACAAAGACTACAAACAGATTACCTAGATTTATATTTTTGTCATCGTCCCGACAAGTCAAGTCCAATCGAAGAAGTGGTTCAGACAATGAACACTTTAATACAGCAAGGAAAAATTTTGTATTGGGGTACCAGCGAATGGAGTGGCGTAGAGATCATGGAAGCGCATAGGGTTGCAGAAAAATACAGATTGATTGGCCCATCTATGGAACAGCCTCAATACAATATGTTTGAGCGCAATAAAATGGAAAACGAATTTGTAGAGATTTTTAAAAATGTGGGGTTGGGCACGACCATTTGGAGTCCTTTGGCTTCTGGATTATTAACTGGCAAGTACAACGATGGCATACCTGAGGGATCTAGGATGCAAATTGAAGGGTATGAATGGTTAAGAGACAGGATGTTGATGCATGATAAAATTGAGAAAGTGAAACAATTGAGTGCATTAGCAAAGGCATTGAAAGTGAGTACGGCATCATTGAGTATTGCATGGTGCATTAAAAATCCAAATGTATCTACTGCGATATTAGGCGCGACCAATAAAAATCAATTATTAGATAATTTAACTGCATTAGAAACGGCTACTTTATTGACCCCGGAGATCATGGAACAGATTGAAGGAATCATTGATACTAAACCCATATTACCAGAATGGTAAACAGGAATTTTTCACTTAAAAACAAACTATGATTTTTGCGATTGTTGCATCTGTAATTTTAATTGGTTTTTTCTCTGGCTATGAGATTGGCTTTGTAAGTGCCAATCGCCTTAGTTTGGAATTAAAGAAAAAGCAAGGCAGCAGGTCAGGTAAAATCATTGCAGGCTTTCTAGAAGCCCCTACACAATTTATTGGTACTTGTTTAATTGGTCTCAATATTTCATTGGTTGTGTTTGGAATTTTATTTGAAGAACTATTGCATACCCATATCTGGAGTCGATTTGGTTTAGGAGAAGGCGCAATTTTAGTAGGCAATACGATTGTATCCACTTTCGTTATTTTATTTATAGGAGAACTTGTGCCAAAAGCGATGTTTAAAGCAAGAGCCGCTTCCTTAATCAATACTTTTGCGCCACTAGCACAATTTTTCCATGTCTTATTTAAGCCACTCACTGTGTTATTAGTAAATACAGCACAATGGGTTTTAAGTAATTTATTTCAAGTTAAAATGGTGTATAAAAAAGAAGCGTTTACAAAAGTAGACCTAGCCCATTTTATCCAACAAACCAATACGCATCAAGAACAACAAGAATTAAATACAGACTTATTTGAAAATGCTTTGAGCTTGCCTGACATCAAAGTGCGTAAATGTTTGGTGCCAAGAACAGAAATCGTTGGGGTAGAAATTCAAACGCCATTAGAAGAAGTAAAGACTGTATTCATTGAAACTAAATTAAGCAAACTCATTGTTTACAATGATACCCTCGACAATATTGTTGGTTATATCCATCAGTTGGACTTATTTAAAAAGCCAAAAGATATTCAAGCCATTATTCACCCCATCTTGTTGGTAACAGAGAGTATGAATGCTGCAGATTTAATTAATTTATTCTCTAAGAAAAGAAAAAGTATTGCATGGGTAGTGGATGAATTTGGTGGAACGGCAGGTATTGTTACCATGGAAGATGTATTGGAAGAAATCTTTGGAGAAATCAATGACGAATATGATGAACAAGAGTTTTTAGAAAAGAAGCTTTCTGCCAATGAATACCTTTTTAGTGGTAGATTAGAATTGGACTATTTATATGAAAAATATGGTATAGACTTTGCAGTCGACAGTGCAGAGACTTTGAGTGGCTACCTCATCCATAAACATGAAGCAATTCCTAAAGTGCGTGAAGTGATCCATTTAAGCCATTTTGATGCAGAAATACTTTTAGTAAGTGATACCAGAATTGAGAAAGTAAAGCTTACCATCCACTAGTACTATTTTTAGTATTTGAGCCCTCATTTTGCCCCATAAGCCTTAACTTTAGGGCTCATTCTTTTTAATCCATGGCACTATTTAATCGTTTAAATCCAAAAGATGGTTCCGAGATGTCTTTTATTGATCATCTCGAAGTATTAAGAGGTACCATCGTACGATCTGCAGCAGCCATTTTAGTGATGGCATTGGTGATATTTATAAAGCGTGACTGGATCATGGATAATGTAATCACAGGACCAATCCAACCAGATTTTATTACCTATCGTTTATTTTGCGAGTTCAGTCATTGGGCACATTTAGGAGATGCGTTGTGTATGCCTGCTGTAAAAGTGACCATGCAAAGCACCACATTTGGAGGACAGTTTTTGAGTAGCATTAGCATGGCGATTGTGGGTGGAATCATCACCGCTTTCCCTTTTATTTTTTATCAATTTTGGTCCTTTATCAAACCCGCTTTAAAAGAGAATGAATTGAGAAATACTAGATTCATGATTTTTTGGGTGTCCTTCTTTTTCTTTTTAGGTGCCGCTTTTGGATTTTTCATACTTGGTCCATTCACTTTTAATTTCTTAGCAAGTTTCCAATTAGGCACAAAGAATGTTATCACTACTATGCCTACTTTTGCAGACTATTTAGATAATTTAACCAATTTGATATTGGGTTGTGGTATTGCTTTTGAATTACCTGTATTGACTTTTTTATTGACAAAAATCGGCATGGTCACTCCTAAATTCTTGAGTGGCGCACGTAAATATGCAGCAGTAGTGATTTTGATTGTCGCTGCATTCATTACACCAAGTCCAGATTGGTATAGTCAGTTATTGGTTTTTATCCCTCTATACTCCTTATTTGAATTAAGTATAGTTGTATCAAGATGGGCTTATAAATCTGTGCAGAAGGCAGAAGCTGAATGGGAATAAATTAATATAGCAACAATTTAAAATCGATTCTTATGGAATATATTTTTGATCCTTCAAAACCAATCGCATTGGGCGCAGACCATGCTGGCGTAGCTTACAAACAAGAAGTAAAAGAGTGGCTCGAAAAAAAAGGCTATCAAGTCAAAGATTTTGGCACCTATTCTACCGACTCTGTGGATTATCCAGATTTTGCACATCCCACTGCGTTAAGTGTGGCATCTGGAGAAGCAGCATTTGGTATTTTATTTTGTGGTTCTGCAAATGGTGTTGCCATTACAGCCAATAAGCACGCAGCTGTTAGAGCAGGTTTATGCTGGTTACCCGAGATTGCTGAATTAACACGACTACACAATGACGCCAATATAATCTGTGTGCCTGCAAGATTTGTGAGTATTGAATCTGCTATTGAAATGATCAACGTATTTATGACAACGGCATTTGAAGGGGGAAGGCATCAAGGAAGAGTCAATAAGATCAGTTGTTAAACCAACAAGATCTTCAAAAAATCATTACATTTATAATCAACTATGCTCATTTTAAAATTAATCAACATGCGTAAAATTTTTATTGTACTGCTAAGTTTGAGTATCGGATTTGTGAACGCGCAAACCATCGATGCCAACACTGCAGCTAAAACCATCACAGCAGCGGGCTTAAAAAAACATCTTAGCATTATTGCTGGGGAGGAAATGCAAGGTAGAGAAACAGGAACAGAAGGAGAAAGAAAAGCGGCTAGCTATTTAGTAAGCCAATACAAGCAAATGGATCTTACACCAGGTAACGCTGGATCTTACAGAATGCCATTTAGTTTGTTTCAAGATAAAGTAACAATGTCAAGTTTAAAAGTAAACGGTACTAGCTATACTTTAGACAAAGACTTCTGGATCAGCGCAGCTACTGCACCACAAAAATTATTTACAAGTGCAGAAGTATTTTATGTAGGGTCTGAATTCAATGACAAGTCTACTTTGGATGTTAGAGGTAAATTGTTAATCAGCTCAGAAGGAAAAGAAAGAGCCATAAGTAAAACAATGGCTGCACAAAAATTAGGCGCGATTGGTATCATCAATATTGCAAAAACAAATCCATCTATGCCGAGCAACTTAACTGGCAGAATGGCTTTTACTGCGAATACCAATACTTTTTTGAGTATGACTGTTTCTAAAACTGTTGGTGCTGCTATATTAGGCGGAACAAAAGAATTCAGTGATCAAGAATGGGAAACATTGCCAGTTGGAAAATATACTGCAGCGATTGAATGGTTAGCAGACAAAACAAATGCTACTGTAGCAAGTGCCAATGTTATTGCGTACATGCCAAGCAAAGAAAAAACTGATGAGTACTTATTCATCACGAGTCACTATGACCACGAAGGCGTTAAAAACGGTGTGATTTATTATGGTGCAGATGATGATGGATCAGGCACCACAGGCGTATTAGCAATTGCAGAAGCATTTGCAAAAGCAAGAAAAAAAGGATTTAGTCCAAAAAGAAATATTGTATTCATGAATGTATCGGGAGAAGAAAAAGGACTGTTAGGCTCTAAATATTATGGTGACCATCCTATTTTCCCAATGGAAAAAACAACTGCCGATTTAAACATTGATATGATTGGTCGTATAGATCCAACCTACAAAGGAGATTCAATGAACTATGTATATGTCATTGGTGAAGATAAGTTGAGTAGCGATTTACAGCCTATCACAGACAAGGTGAATAAAAACTACAATATGGAATTGGATAGAAGATTCAACGATCCAAAAGATCCAAACCGTTTTTATTATAGAAGCGACCATTACAATTTTGCTGCAAAAGGCGTACCTGTTATATTCTACTTCAACGGTACACACGCAGACTACCATAAACCAACAGATAGAGTGGAGAAAATCAATTTTGATTTGATGGAAAAAAGAACAAGAATCATTTTTGAAACTGCATGGGAGATGGCAACAAGAGAAGATATGTTAAAGCGCGATATGCCTTTGAATATGCCTCCTACAAGATAGTCCAAATCTAATTGCATAAAAAATGCCCCTTCATTTTGAAGGGGCATTTTTATTTCTTATATATTTTTATACAATATTATTGTTTGAAAGAAATACTAATCCGAGCGAGAAGACGTGAATGAGCGTCTGATGGAAGCCCGTAAATTCCTCTTGCGAGCGTGAGCGAGGATTAGGTATTTTTTCGAACGTATTATTATGGGATTACTGTCCTAAAATATAAGAGAATATCAATGGCACGACAATTGTGGCATCACTTTCTACAATAAACTTAGGGGTATGAATATCTAATTTACCCCAGGTAATTTTTTCGTTTGGAACTGCACCAGAATAAGATCCGTAAGAAGTAGTGCTATCACTTACTTGACAGAAATAACTCCAAAAAGGCACATCATGCCATTCAAGATCTTGGTACATCATTGGTACTACACAAATAGGGAAATCACCAGCAATACCTCCACCAACTTGGAAGAAACCTACCCCTTTACCACCACTATTTGCTCTATACCATTCTGTTAATTCAACCATGTATTCAATACCGCTTTTAACAGTCGATGCTTTCAATTCATTTTTAATCACGTAGCTAGCAAAGATATTCCCTGTAGTGCTATCCTCCCATCCTGGTACAACAATTGGTATGTTCTTTTTCGCCGCAGCTACCACCCAGCTATCCTTAGGATCAATTTCATAATATTGCTCTAACTCACCGCTCAAAATTACTTGATACATAAACTCATGCGGAAAATAACGCTCCCCTTTTGCTTCCGCTTCTTTCCAGAACTTAACAATATGCTTTTGTAATCTTCTAAATGCTTCCTCTTCTGGAATACAAGTATCTGTTACACGGTTGTAATGGTTTTCTAATAAATCCCACTCATCCTGAGGTGTTAAATCTCTATAGTTAGGAACACGCTTATAGTGACTATGCGCAACAAGGTTCATCACATCTTCTTCTAAATTGGCACCTGTACAGCTAATGATAGCAATCTTGTCTTGACGGATCATCTCCGCTAAACTGATGCCTAATTCGGCCGTACTCATGGCACCCGCCAAGCTCACCAACATCTTTCCGCCTTCTAATAAATGCGTTTCATATCCCTTAGCAGCATCTACTAAGGCAGCAGCATTAAAATGTCGATAATGGTGCTCTATAAACTGTGAAATAGGTCCTTTGCTCATGTCAATTGATTTGGTGCAAAAGTAATTTATTTATACAGATTTGCCCAATTCATGTAAAACGTTCCAAAAGGCAAAATTTTGTAACTTGAGCACGAAAAGTGTGGTTATGAATACAAAAAAATACGGCCCTTGGTTAGTCGCCTTGCTGATTATCGCCCCATTTATATATGGCGCCTTGATTTTTCCTCATTTACCAAGTCGAATTCCTACCCATTTTAATATTGAGGGAAAGGCTGATGCATGGGGCGGCCCATCTAGTATTTTTATTGGCCCAGGCATTATGGGTGCAGTGAGTATTTTTATTTATATACTCATGTCAAATATAAAAACAATCGATCCAAAAAAATACGACGAAGCCAACGATACACTTTATAGCAATTTTGCAGTGTTAACAGTTGCATTTTTAAGTGCTTTAAGTACCATCATTATTTATAGTTCAACCCATGCGGATGAGATCAATGTAGGTAAATTAATTCTGCCCTTAGTGGGATTGTCATTAGCAGGACTAGGATGGTATATGCCTAAGTTTAAGCAAAATTATTTTGTAGGTTTTAAATTACCTTGGACTTTAGAAAACGAAACCAACTGGAATGAAACACATAAAGTAGCAGGAAAACTTTGGCTCTATGGAGGATTGTTTCAGGCAGTTGTAACATTTATATTACCAATGAAATTTGGTTTGATTGGTTTTATGTTAGCCATTGCAGTGATGGTCATCATTCCATCTGTCTTTTCATATCGACTATTTAAAAAAGGAAATACAATTTAATATGAGCAATACACAACATCTTGGTACAAAATTTATACATGCAGGTGCACATCCAGATCCTAGTACTGGCGCCATTATGACGCCTATTTACCAAACCTCAACATACGTACAATCCGCTCCTGGCGTACACCAGGGCTATGAATATGCAAGAAGTCAGAACCCAACAAGATTTGCTTTGGAAGAAGCATTTGCCGTGATTGAAAATGGAAAATTTGGACTGGCTTTTGCAAGTGGTGTGGCAGCTACAGACGCTGTGATGCGCTTATTAGTTCCAGGGGACGAAGTGGTTGCAGCACATGATATGTATGGTGGATCTTTCAGGTTATTTTCAAAAGTACATGAAAAGATGGGCATCAAATTTATTTATGTAGACACTTCTGATGTAAATAATGTTGCAGCTGCGATGACTGAAAAGACAAAATTAATTTGGGTAGAAACGCCTACCAACCCTTTGATGAATATCACAGATATCGAAGCTGTATCAGCAATAGGTAAAAAACACAACTGCATAATTTGTGTGGACAATACATTTGCCTCTCCTTATTTACAAAATCCATTAGATCAAGGTGCGACCATTGTTATGCATTCTGCTACAAAATATTTAGGTGGACATAGTGATGTGATACAAGGTTGTTTAATGCTCAATGATCAAGCACTAAGGGATCAATTATATTTTATACAAAAAAGCACAGGTGCTGTTCCAGGACCGCAGGATTGTTTTTTAGTCTTAAGAGGTATTAAGACATTACATGTAAGAATGCAAAGGCATTGTGAGAATGGTGAAAAAGTAGCTACCTATTTAAGACAACACCCAAAAGTGGCAAAAGTTTACTGGTGTGGCTTTACAGATCATCATAACCACGATATTGCTAAAAAACAAATGCGTGGATTTGGTGGGATGATGAGTTTTATTTTAAAAGACGATAGCATTGCAGCAGCTACCAAAGTATTGTCAAGCACTAAAATATTTTCATTGGCCGAAAGTTTAGGAGGCGTTGAATCCTTAATCAATCACCCTGCAAGTATGACCCATGCCTCTATTCCTCGTGAACAAAGAATTGCAAACGGACTTCCAGACGGCTTAATTCGTTTAAGTGTAGGGATTGAAGATGCCGAAGATATTATCGCAGACTTAGCACAGGCCATTGGATAATGAACCCCGCAATTAAACAATTACTCGATCAAAAAGTAAAGCAATACAATCATATTGACTTTATAGAAAAAGATCCAATCAGTATACCGCATTTATTTACAAAGCAGCAAGATATTGAAATTGCTGCTTTTTTTGCTGCCATCTTTGCTTGGGGTAATCGTACCACCATCATTCAAAAAAGCAAGGAATTGCTAGAAAGAATGGACAATGCCCCTTTTGAATTTTGCACCCAACACCAGGCAGCAGATTTAAAAAAATTACTAGGCTTTGCGCATCGCACATTTAAGGATACCGACTTATTGTATTGTATCGCTTTTTT
Source organism: Chitinophagia bacterium (assembly GCA_009924165.1). Classification (GTDB taxonomy): domain Bacteria; phylum Bacteroidota; class Bacteroidia; order Chitinophagales; family Chitinophagaceae; genus Sediminibacterium. The sequence continues at coordinate 21,569 of RFSD01000002.1, forward strand.
TAAGCAACATTATGCTACCCAAAAAAGTTTAGAAACAGCTTTTTTTATAGACCAACAATCAGGTAACAAAATAAAAACAGTAGCAACTGGATTAGTTCATTTTAAAAATTATTTTTTCTCATTAGAGGATGTGCCAGATCGTACCAAAAAACATATTGCTTCCCCCGAAAACGGATCCACTTGTAAAAGATTGAATATGTTTTTAAGATGGATGGTCCGGAAGGACCAATATGGGGTTGACTTTGGTTTGTGGAAAGCCATCTCTCCTGCCGATTTAATCATTCCGATGGATGTACATGTGGCAAGGGTATCCAGGGCATTCGGACTGATAGCTCGTACACAAATAGATTGGTTGACTGCTTTGGAGTTAACTGATTATTGCCGAACTTTAGATGCAAGCGATCCTGTCAAATACGACTTCGCCTTATTTAGTTTAGGTGTCACAGAAAAAATCAGGTAAAAACAGCCACATGGAAAATACATTGTCCGAATTAGAACAACTAGGCCCTAGCGATTTAATTGCCTATATCAATGATTGCATAAAACATGATTTTAATAAATTGGTGCAATTACTATATCGTATTGATGTATCTGAAGAAAAATTAAAATATATATTACAATTAAATCCTAATGAAGATGCAGCAAAACTAATTGCAGCAGTCATTATCGAAAGATTGGCTGCTACAAAAGCAGCAAGAGCAAGTTTTAGTACAACCAATAAAATTGATTCATCAGAAAATAATGACCAGCATGATGAAGACCTTGAACGATTATAAATCTCCTAACTGAGGACGTAGCACAATATCTTCTACCACTGCTTGAGGACTTAATTGTGTCGCTGCATAAATCATCTTTGCAATATCATCTGCTTCCATGATACGATCTTCTGGCACCCCGGAACCCTTCCAGCTATTGGTATAAGTGGCTCCAGGACAAACTGCTGTGACTTTAATGCCCTTGTCTTTTAATTCAAGTCTTAGGTTATTAGAAAATCCAAGCAATGCATATTTTGAAATGCTATAAGATCCGCCATGAGGATAGGCTTGTAAAGACGCGATAGAACAGATATTAAAAATATGGCCTTGTTTTGCTTTAACCATTGTAGGCAATAAGTCTCGTGTCAAATGATAGGCCGAAAATAAATTTGCATTCAATTGCGCCTCTAATTGCCCAGCCGGTTCGTCTTGTAATTGACCAGGTAAAAAGTAACCCGCATTATTCACTAATACATCGGGCGTAGTTCTTGCTAAAACCCATTCAGAAAAACAGTGCACCTGTGCTTGATTTGACAAATCTGCGTGCACAAAGTCCACCTTTACATTAGGATATCTTTTTTGTAAGGAGGCTGCTGCACTAGAGAGATCGGCAGGGGTCTTACTTGTTAGATACAAATTGTATCCAGCTGCTGCAAAAGCGTTTGCAATGGCAAAACCAATCCCTTTTGAAGCACCGGTAATAATGATATTCATAAATTCATACTTTACTAGTTAAAGATAGCAAGCAAAATGGTAATTTAGCATTTCAATTACCAATTCATCCCATACAAATGGCCTATAAAGACCTGTTTTTTGATCTAGATCATACCCTTTGGGATTTCGAGACCAATTCTAAAGAAACCATTCAAGAACTCTATACCACGCACCGTTTAGTGGATTTAGGCATTATTGATTTTGATAGATTTTACAGCACTTATTCTGCACATAACCATCGTTTATGGGACCGATACACCAAGGGCTTTATCAAGCAAGAAGAATTGAGATGGAAAAGAGTGTATTTAAGTTTATTGGATTTTAAAGTCGCTAATGAGCCATTGGCAAAAGAAATGTCCCAGGCTTATTTAGAGATCCTGCCGAACAAAAAACATTTGTTTCCTTATACTATCGAGATTTTAGAATACTTAAAACAGAAGGATTATAAAATGCACCTCATCACCAACGGATTTGAATCGGTGCAATTTAAAAAAATAAAAAACTCGGGACTACAGGATTATTTTATCGAAGTGATTACATCCGAAGCAAGTAATAGTTTAAAACCGCAAAAGGAAATTTTTGAATATGCTTTAAAAAATGCAAATGCTAGTATCGAAGAAAGTATTATGATTGGAGACAATGAGTCAGCAGATATACAAGGAGGGATTAATATAGGGATGGATACTATTTTTGTAAACCATATTCAAGTTGTGCCAACCGTTCCAGCAACCTATACGATCACACATTTAAAAGAATTAGAAAACATCTTATAAGCTGCTGTCTATTTGATTACCATCTTGCTAAAACGGTGACACCACCTTGAACGGCATCTCCAATTTTACAATTGATTTGCGTACCAATTGGTAATAATAAATCTACCCTGCTACCAAATTTAATGAAACCATATTCATCACACTGATTGAATGAAGTATCTACAGCAGCATAATTACATATTCTTCTCGCAAGCGCTCCAGCAATTTGCTTTAATAAAATGGTACCCTTTTCATTTTCAACCACCACTGACCATCTTTCATTATCAGTAGAAGATTTAGGATGCCATGCAACTAAAAATTTCCCAGGATGGTATTGGTTATAGATGATCTTACCTGCAACTGGCAAACGATTTACATGCACATTGGCAGGACTCATAAAAACACTAATCTGAATTCTTGGTTCTTTATAGAACTCATCTGGCATGACTTCCTCAATCACCACCACTTTACCATCTGCAGGAGACACAATCGCAGAAGCATCCATTGTTAATACACGATTGGGCATTCTAAAAAAAGAAACTATGAATAAAAAGAAAGCTATTGTAAACGCAAAAATTGACCAACCCAAAATGGTACTTATTGGAAATAAATAAGAGAAATTAATTAAATTCAAGATACCTACCACAAATGCAACCAATGCAATTGTAGCAGTTCCTTCTCTGTGTATGGTCATAAATAGCAATTTGGGCAAAGGTAATTCATCTAAAAGATAAATTGAAGCAATATCCAAACAAATGGACCTGCAAACAAGATAGAATCAAATCGATCTAAGAAGCCCCCATGGCCAGGCATCATACTACCACTGTCTTTTACGCCTGCCAAGCGTTTTAATTTGCTTTCAAAAAGATCCCCCAAATTGCCCATAACAGCAGCTACAATAGTGATCATATAAAGGTACTTAGACGCGATAGGAATCAATTGACCAGCCACAGAAGATAATAGCAGAACAGATAAGATGACACCAGCAATCGTACCTTCCCAAGTTTTCTTTGGTGAGATAGGAGAAATAGGTGTACGACCAATCAATGAACCAACGATATACGCCATGGTATCATTCACCCAAACAGTCACAATTACTAAAATCGGCACCATCAATTCTATATTTGGAAAAAACATAGACATGGCTGAATTCATGAACATGCCTCGCATTGCGTAAAATAAGGAAAGGCTAATTGAAATATAGATGAAGCCGAAAAAACTTATTGAAATATTTTTTACATCCGCTTTTCTTGTAAATACATCTGCCACCATCATCAATACCAATGCGACTGGCATCGCTTTCAAGCCAATCCACCTTAAACCAATTCCTTGATAAGCTTGTGGTAATTTCTGTAGTATTGCTGTTGGTAAAACAATATCAGTGGGCGCTAAACTAGTCATCATTAACGCCCCCACCACCAATACTCCCCATTGATGCATTTTTGAAATTTGATTATAAGAAGGAAAAATGATGCGCATCAATTTTTGATACTCATACAAGCAACCGACTTGAATCAACAAAAACAAAGCAAAATAGGACCAGCCGTTAAAAAGCAAGCCTGCTAGCATGATCAGCACAAAGACAATAGCAGATAATGCCCTTAATTTAAATACAGAAAAATTAAACGCCATCTGTGGTCTTTTTTAATTGTTTGAACAAAATAAACAATGCAATAAATCCTATGACCACCCAATAATAAGTAAGATTAGAGTCCATTACTTGGTCTATTTTTTTTGGATTATTTCTTACTGTGTACAATGCAGTCACACCAATGGCATTATTGACAAAATGCATGAGTATAGGTAACCAAATGGTTTTTGTATAATAATAAATCAAGCCGAGTACAATACCTAAAGACATCCTGGATAAAAATCCAAAATAAGAAAAATGGAATGCGCTAAATAAAATTGCAGTAATGACAATCGCTACGAATGGTTTACCCGACCAGTCTGTAATTATTTTTTGAAGCGTGCCTCTAAAATACAATTCCTCCACAATCGCTGGCACCACTGCAATGGCTATAATGGCAAGTAATAAATCCCAGATAGAACGCATATGCGTCATGGCCATTAATGCTTTTTTATATTGGGCTTCTAAATTCGTTGCCCAAGTTCTGATGCTATTAGAAAAAGTAATTTTATCTGTAAGGTCCCCTAATGCACCACTCAAAATCAAACCAGTGAATGCTAGTAAAATGACAATCCCTACTTGTTTTTCATTCGTAATTGGCTTGAACCCTAAATTAGAAGCGAAACTCCCTTTGGTAAAATAAGTCACGACTAAAACTGGCACGCCAAATCCAATAATAGAAGCAGTTGCGTTGGCTATTTGCGTTATACTGGTATTTTCTGGTCGCAATAAAACAGCTTGAATTTCAATAAATGGCACATGCAATGCAGCAGCCACAATCGAAAAAGTAATTAAGCCACCAAGTATCATACTCAATCCAGTCATGGATATAAATAGCACCATCCTGAATCCAGGGCTCATATTAAAAATAGAATTTTCATTAGTATACATGTCAATGCAATTAATTGGTACCTTTGCCACCGTATCGGTTAGATGCAAGATAATGAATTCATATGGTATCTATAGGGAACATACAATTACCAGATTTTCCGCTTTTGTTAGCGCCCATGGAGGACGTAAGTGATCCCCCATTTAGAGCTGTGTGTAAAGATAACGGAGCCGACCTCATGTATACCGAATTTATTAGCAGTGAAGGTTTGATTCGAGATGCCATTAAGAGTAGACAGAAATTAGATATTTATGATTACGAGCGCCCAATAGGTATTCAGATATTTGGAGGTGATGAGGAAGCAATGGCCTTGTGTACCAAAATAGTAGATACAGTAAACCCAGATTTAATTGACATTAATTTTGGTTGCCCTGTAAAAAAAGTGGCTATGAAAGGTGCTGGTGCAGGGGTTTTAAGAGACCTAGACTTGATGGTGCGTTTAACCGAAGCGGTAGTAAAAAGTACCAACTTGCCAGTGACTGTAAAAACAAGATTGGGCTGGGATGATAGTAGTTTGAATGTACACGAAGCTGCATTGAGATTACAAGATGTTGGCATAAAAGCATTGGCTATCCATGGTCGAACCAGGGTACAGATGTATAAAGGTGAAGCAGATTGGACCATCATTGGTAAGATTAAAAACGATCCAAGAATTCATATTCCAATTTTTGGCAACGGAGATATCAATGCTCCAGAAAAAGCTTTGGAATATAAAAATAAATATGGTGTAGACGGGATCATGATTGGCAGAGCAGCTATTGGATATCCTTGGATCTTTAGAGAAATCAAACATTTTTTAGCAACAGGTGAAAAAATGAAATCCCCTACCATTGAAGAACGTGTAGAAGTAGCAAGAAAGCACTTAATAAAATCTTTAGAATGGAAAGGACCAATTGGTGGCATCAATGAAATGCGCAGGCATTATGCCAACTACCTAAGAGGTTTACCAAATATTAAAGAATATAGAAATCAATTGGTGCGCATTACAGAGCGCGAAGGCATCGAAGCGATCTTAGATGAGATCAAAGAAAAATTCAAAGGCATGGAAATAGACTCTGGTAAAATTGTATTAGAGAACTACCATGAGCATTGCCCTATTGATTAATAGCTTTAATAATTTGTGCATCTAAAGGGTCCACACTCATTGGAAAATAATGTGTCAACACCCCTTGTTCATTGATTAAGTATTTACAAAAATTCCAAGCAGGCGCTTGATTACACCATCCATTTAAATTAGCAGCTGTTAACCAAGCATACACTGGATTTTGATTATTTGATTTGATGACAACCGATTTAGACATCAAAGGAAAACTCACTCCATAATTTTTTTGACAGAAAGCAGCAATAGCTTGATCATCCTTGGTTTCTTGATTTTTAAAATCATTGGCAGGGAAACCAACCACCACCAAAGAACCAGCAAACTGTTTAGATAATTTTTCTAAATTCTCATACTGAGCAGTATAACCACAATCACTTGCCGTATTCACTATCAAAACTTTTTTGCCTTTGAATTGCTCAAAACTAAATGTATTACCTGCAATGTCTTTTGTTGTTAAACTATAGAACTCAACCGTCCCTTTTTTCATCTCTGTATTAACCTGCACTTGCTTAGATCCAGCTTTTCCAGTAGACCACATGATTGCAGGATAGATTGTTTTTAAAATAGATTGACGATAGGTCATATCTTTTTTCTTCATCAATAATGCAGCGGTAACCAATACCCCTACTGCAATGGCTATTTTAATGATCATATTTTTATATTTTTTTAGGTACATCTTTTTATCTAGGCCAATTAGCCAATTAATCTTTTCAATAACCAGCCCTTGCCTTTATAAGGTGGGTATTTAAAACTAGGATCTATCCAAGTTGGTGTTTTTAAAACTGATTTTGTATGCGTAAAAGTATCAAAACTTAATTTACCATGATAGCCCCCTGTTCCGCTATAACCCCTTCCACCAAAGGGTAATTCATGATTGGTAATATGCATTGTAGCATTATTAACACAAGCACCACCAGAAGGCACATTGGTTAGCCAATAGGCTTCATCATTTTTATTTTCAGTGAATACATAGAAAGCCAATGGATTTGGATTTTTTTGAATAATCGCCAAAGCTTCTTCCCTTTTTTCATAAGTTAGAATAGGAAGGATGGGGCCAAAAATTTCATCCTGCATAATTTTAGCATCTGCATGAACACCTGTTAAAATAGTAGGCTCAATAAATAATTTTTCTCTATTGGACTTTCCTCCATACACTATTTCACCATCTCCTAAATAAGAAGTCAGACGCAACCATTGTTTATCGTTAATTATTTTACCATAATGTTCTGAATTTTCGGCATCTGCACCATAGAATGCTTGGATAGCAATAATTAATTCTTGAATGAGTGCGTCTTTTAATGCATGGGGTACTAAAATATAGTCAGGCGCAATACACATTTGACCACAATTAGAAAATTTAGGATTGGCTAAACGACGTGCTGCCACTCTCAAATTGGCATCTGAACAAATCACCGCAGGGCTCTTGCCTCCTAACTCTAAAGTCACTGGCACTAATTGTTCGGCAGCAAGCTTGTAAATAATTTTTCCAACCATGGTGCTACCTGTATAAAAAATATGGTCGAACCTATTTTCAGAAAGTAATGGTGGAAGTACTATAGCACCTTCCCCTTCTAAATACAACATATAATTATCGGGAAATAAATCAGCAATCATCTTACCCATCACAGCTGCAGTGGCAGGTGCAAACTCGCTTGGTTTTAAGACTGCACAGTTACCGCCTGCGATTGCACCAATTAAAGGTGTAAATAATAATTGAAAAGGATAATTCCAAGGAGCAATGATACAAACCACGCCCAATGGCTCTTGTATAGTATAGCTTGTTGAAGGCAAATTAACCAAATTGGTTGAAACCGGATTAGGTCTCATCCACTCATGTAAATGTTTAATGGTATACTTTAATTCACTTAAGAAAAAACCTATTTCTGTAGCCCATGCATCTTCATCAGTTTTTTTCAAATCCGCATATAGCGCTTTATACAAGGCCTTTTCATTGTCAAGCACCACCTGCTTAAGTCTTTTTAGTTGCAAAAGCCTAAAATCAAAAGACTGGGTCGCTCCTGACTGAAAATAATGTCTTAATGCTTCTAACTGTGTATTCATAGCTTCAATAATGTATAGCAATTTAAACTTTAATCCTCATACCCATGCCAATTTAGGCGTTCATAAAAATAATTTCAACATATGGGCAATTTTTAATAATTTAACCTACTTAAAAAACCAAAGGAGTACCCCTCCTTTTTAAATGATTCCTATGAAAAAAACCGTAAAATCAAGAAGAGATTTTGTCAAAAATGCCGCACTGGCTTTAGGCGGATTTTACATTGTCCCAAGACATGTATTGGGTGGACCAGGATTTACCGCTCCAAGTGATAAATTACAAGTTGCTGGTATTGGTGCTGGAGGTAAAGGAGAAAGTGACTTATGGGCATTCTATCAAAGTGGAAAAGCAGATATCGCATTCTTGTGTGATGTAGATGATCGTCAAGCTGTAAAGAGTCGTCAAAGATTTCCGAAAGCGAAATATTATAAGGATTATAGAGAAATGTTAGAAAAAGAACACAAGAATATTCAAGCTGTTTCTGTTTCTACACCAGACCATATGCATGGTGTACAAGCTATGGCGGCAATGCAATTAAATAAACATGTCTATGTACAAAAACCAATGGCGCATGATATTTATGAAGCTAGAATCATGACAGAAGCTGCACATAAATACAATGTAGTCACGCAAATGGGTAACCAAGGTGCTTCAGGAGACGGAGTGCGTATGCTGCAAGATTGGTACAATGCAGGATTGATTGGGGATGTACACACTATTTATTGTTATACAGACCGTCCAGTATGGCCACAAGGCGTAATACGACCAACCACCGTATCTGCAATTCCAGCAGGCTTAGATTATGATTTATGGCTAGGCACGGCACCTCAAAAAGATTATTTTGATGGCGTATTACCATTTAACTGGAGAGGATGGTGGGATTACGGAACCGGCGCATTAGGCGATATGGCTTGTCATATTATGGCACCAGGTTTTGCTGTTTTAGGATTAGGCTATCCAGTATCTGCAGAATGTAGTGTGGCAACAAGGTATACTGCTCCATGGCAAAGAGTATATTCACCAGACAGTCCACCAGCTGCATCACATATCATTTTAACTTTCAAAGGTCAAAACGGAAAACCAGATGTCAAATTACATTGGATGGATGGAGGTATTCAACCAGAAAGACCAGCAGAATTAGGACCAAACGAAATAATGGGTGATGGCGGAAACGGTATCATCTTTGAAGGAACAAAAGGTAAAATGATGGCAGGTACATACGGTGCAAACCCTCAATTATTGCCAACTAATTTAACAGCAACTACAAAAGTGCCGCAAACCATTGAAAGAGTTAAAAATGGCGACAATGGGCATTATGCTGCATGGGTTGAAGCATGTATCGCAGGACCAGGAAGTAAAGAAGCAAAAATGTTAAGTTCTAATTTTGATATCGCAGGACCATTGACTGAATCTGTATTGATGGGTAATTTAGCCATCCGTTCATATGATGTTAAAGCAAATGATTCAAAAGGATTGACAAGCTTTCCTGGAAGAAATATTCAATTAATGTGGGATGGACCAAATATGAAGATCACTAATTTCGATTTAGCAAATCAGTTTGTAAAAAGAACTTATCGTGCAGGTTGGAGCTTAGGTGCATAATTAAAAAAATATGGAATCTTTAAAAGATCAATTTTTATTAAGACCCGATATTCATTTTTTGAATTTCGGGTCTTTTGGTGCTACGCCAAAGCCAATATTCGAAAAATACCAAGAATGGCAAAGGGTCTTAGAAGCCGAGCCTGTGCAGTTCATTGCATTTGACGGGTATCAATACCTAGCAGATTCAAGAGCAGTTTTGGCAAAGTTTTTAAACTGTGCAGACAAAGATGATCTAGTATATGTTACCAATCCAAGTTTTGCAATCAATATGATTGCAAAAAGTTTTCCGTTAAACGCGGGGGATGAAATTTTGGCAACAGATATTGAGTATGGGGCTTGTGATCGAACATGGGATTATTATTGTAAGAAAAAAGGTGCTATATATAGAAGACAAAAAATCAACCTTCCTATTGTCAACAAGGAGCAATTCATTGAAGATTTTTTCAAAGGATGCAATGAAAATACAAAAGCGATTTTCATTTCTCATATCACTAGTGCGACTGGTTTAATTTTGCCTGCAGCAGAAATTTGTGCGATTGCAAAAGAAAAAGGATTGATCACTATTGTAGATGGTGCACATGCACCTGCTCATATTCCACTTGACTTAAATAAAATAGAAGCAGATTTTTACACAGGCGCCTGTCATAAATGGATGATGGCCCCAAAAGGATGTTCCTTTTTATATGCAGCAAAATCAGTACAGCCTATTTGTGATCCAATGATTGTAAGTTGGGGTTATCAAGCTGCAAAACCATCACATTCTAATTTCTTAGACTACCACCAAATGATTGGTACTAGAGACTTTTCGGCCTTCTTAACTGTAGCTACATGTATTGATTTCATGGAGAAACACGAATGGAAAGTAGTCGGTCAAAAATGTCATCAAATGGTCTTAGATCATGCTCCAAGATTTTTTAAACTTTTCAATAGTAACCCAATTTGTCCACTCCATAGTGAATGGATTGGACAAATGATCAGCATTCCCATTCAAACCCCTGATCCAGAGCAATTACAAAGGACATTATTCTTAGAGTATAAAATAGAAGTGCCCATCATGCGACAAGGTAACGATGTGTACCTGAGGTATTCAATCAACGCATTCAATACAGTGGATGATCTAGACGCTTTGTATAATGCAATTATTGAGATTCAAAAGCAAGGTGTTCTTTTAAAATAATATAGCGCATTACCAATTCAAAGTTTTCATATAAGTTGCATTGTCTTTAGCTGCATCCAACTCATTGGTCCCGGAATAAGCTTCTTGTTCTACAATCATGTGTGCTATACCACGTTTTGCCAATTTTGGCAATAATGTTTTATAATCAATTGTGCCTTTCCCAATGACACAAGATTCATAACCAGTAGCGGTCTTAGTCATATCTTTCACATGAACTAATTTAAAACGATTTGGGAATTGATCCATGTATGCAACAGCATCTACCCCTGCAGCTGCAGTCCAATACAAATCCATTTCAAAATCTACAAGAGTAGGATCTGTATTTTTAATCATTAAATCCTGAGGTACAATTCCGTCCATAGCTTTGAATGAATAATCATGATTATGATATGCAAAACGAAGTCCATGTTTTTTTGCAATTTCGCCACAAGTATTAAACTCTTCAGCAAACTTTTTAAAATTATCGAGTGTTTTTTGTGGCCCTTTAAATGCACATATAATGTATTTCAAACCAATTTCACCTGCTGCAGCTGCCTTGAGTTCGAAAGATTTAAAATTGCCCGTATCGTTGCAATGAGTCGAAACCATATTCATTCCTAAATCATCCATCACTTTTTTGAACTCCGTATTTTTCATACCCCAAAACATGCCTTTAGCGCCTTCAAAACTTTCAATTTTTTTATAGCCATTTGAAGCAATTAGTTTTAAAACCCCAAGAGGATCTTTTGTCAATGCTTGTTTCACTGACCACAATTGAAGACCGAATGGCTTGGAATTAGCAGCCATCGCAATTAGCTCATTTTTAAATGGCATCGATAATGCTACACTCGTTAAAGCGGCACCGCGTAAAAAATTTCTTCTAGAATTTGACATAATATATATTTGAAAACCAAATGAACGAATTTAAAAACCTAAGAAGTAGCCCATGCTTTTTCTCCTTTAGTATAAGGCACGCAGCCTTCAAACTTTCCAGGAACAGCTACATACCTCAATACTTCTGTTGCACCTATTTTAGAAGTGAACAAGCCAGACAAAGTCAATTGCTTTATCATGGTAAAATAATGGGTAGGATCTTCTTTCTTTTTATTATTTTGGTATTCCTTTGCTTCTTTATCTAGTTCAGTTAAAAAAGCAGTACGCTCTTCTGGTGTAGATTCCATGAATGTTTTATTATGGTGTTTTATAGAAGCATCATTTAATGCTTTCATACCCTTCATAAAAATTTCTTGGTCCTTTGCTTCGTAACAATCACTCACCATCGTTTGCATAAATGCGCCAACATTGGCTGCTTTAGCGCCTGGAGTATCTGTTGCAGGCAAGATGGTTTCACCAACTTCATTTAAAAAATCGATGTCTGATTGGGTGAAGGTCACCCCCTTGGTATTGGTTTTACAACCAGTCAAAAAAGCTTCTGCACCTAATACTGTTCCACCCATGATGATGGCAACTCTAGAAAGGGCTTCTCTTCTGTTTATCATAAAATATTTTTTAAAAATTAAATTATAAGTTTCCTTTTTTCAATTCTGATACAGCGAAGTCTGCCGCTCTTGCAGTAAACGCCATATAAGTCAATGAAGGGTTTACACAGTTTGCACTTGTCATGAATGAACCATCAGTCACAAATACATTCGGAGCATCCCATACCTGGTTATTACCATTCAATACAGAAGTCTTAGGATCTCTTCCCATTCGCGCAGTACCCATTTCATGAATACCTCTACCTGGTGTACCATCTCCTTCATAACCTTGTACATTTTTAGCACCTGCACGCTCTAGCATTTCTTTTGCGTCTTCTAAAATATCTTTACGCATTTTGATTTCATTGTCTTTCAACTCGCAATCAATATTCAAGACATTTAATCCCCACTTATCTTTCTTGGTTTTATCTAAAGTCACTTTATTTGTTTCATCTGGTAACATTTCACCAAAGCCCATCATACCAATAGACCATCCACCTGGCTCAGTCAATGCATCTTTAAATTTACCACCAATGCTTACTTCAGCCACATCATGACCCCAGCCCGCTCTGTTGGCACCACCTTGGTAACCAAATCCTCTGATATAATCACGTTTCTCATCACCAAGGTTTCTGAACCTTGGGATATAGAAACCATTGGCACGACGACCAAATGTGTATTTGTCTTCATACCCTTCTATTGTTCCACCAGCACGATTACCTAAATGGTGGTCCATTAAATATTTACCCAATGCGCCACTACTGCTTCCCAATCCGCCTTCCCAAACATCTGTAGCAGAGTTCATCAATAACCAAGTGCTATTTAAAGTAGAGGCATTGACAAAAATAATTTTTGCTTTGTATTCAATTGTTTTATTTGTTTCTGCATCCAATACTATCACACCAGTCGCACGCTTTTTATCTTTGTCATATTTGATTTCTGTCACAATAGAAAAAGGTCTTAAAGTCAAATTACCTGTTGCCATCGCAGCTGGCAAAGTAGAAGATTGTGTACTAAAATATCCACCAAACTGACAACCTAACCAGCATTTATTTCTGAACTGACATCCAGGACGACCTTCATGTGGCACCGTAATATTGGCTGTACGACCAATGATTAAATGACGACTACCCTTATAAATTTCTTTGATTCTTGCAGCTACATCTTTCTCCACGCATGTTAAATCCATTGGAGGTAAGAATTGTCCATCAGGTAAAATATCAATACCGTCTCTATTACCAGAAATACCAGCAAATTTTTCAACATAATCATACCATGGTGCAATGTCTTTATAACGTACAGGCCAATCCACCGCAATACCATCTTTAGCATTCGCTTCAAAATCCATATCCGACCAACGATAAGATTGACGACCCCACATTAAGGAACGTCCACCTACATGGTATCCCCTAAACCAATCAAAACGTTTTGTTTCAGTATAAGGATGATCTTTATCAGAACACCAGTAATCTAAATTTGTTTCGTTCAATGGATAGTCGCGTTTCAACACCGGATAATCTTCAATCATCTGTTGCGTTCTACCGCCCCTATGTGGAAAGTCCCATGCTTCTTTATCAGCATTTACATAGTCTTTAATGTGTTCGATGTTTCTTCCACGCTCTAACATTAAGACTTTAAGTCCTTTTTCTGTAAGCTCTTTGGCAGCCCATCCACCACTGATTCCAGAACCTACTACGATTGCGTCATACTGTTGTTCGGCCATTGTAAAAAATTTATAAGTTGTTATGATTGGTTTTAAATAGCAAAATTTAAATATCGCAAACTGTAACAGCTTGCTTGAGTGAACTAATTTTATCCGGGTTGGTTGCAATGAATTCATGCGCTACATAACCTTTGTATCCAGTGGCTTTGATCGCACGCATGATCGCAGGATAATTTAATTCTTGACGATCGTCTAATTCATGTCTACCTGGCACACCCGCTGTGTGGTAATGCCCAAAAAAAGCATGATTGTCTTGAATAGAACGAATAATATCTCCCTCATCTATTTGCATGTGATAGATATCAAATAAAATTTTAAAATTTGGAGAGCCTAATTGTTTGCAAAGTTCGATACCCCAAGCAGACTTATCCCCCATATAATCTTTATGGTCTATTTTTGAATTAAATAATTCAATATGAATAGTCACACCTTTCGCTTCGGCTAATGGCATAATTTTTTTTAGTCCTTCTACACAGTTTTTTAATCCTGTGGCATCATCCATGCCATTTCGATTGCCAGAAAAACAAATTAAATTTTTATAACCAGCTGCAGCTACTAAAGGAATTGCTTCAAGGTAATCTTTGATCAACCAAGGATGATGTATTGGCATAAATCTTCTAAACTAAAATCACTGTAACACCATCTACAAACACTATGGTTGATATTGCCATTTAACTGGGCAGTATCAGTTAAGTGGCTTGATACATTTTCTACTTGTGCTTTCACTTGATTTGGCAATACCAAACCAGCAGCGAAAGCGGCAGAACCGGATACAACGTGTTTCAGTAATTTTCGTCTATTCATTGGTGAAGACATAGTATGCAAGCAAAAGGATGCGACTATAAATGTAATTTTATTTTTGCATTCTTTTGAAATATTTTACAAGAAAAAAGGGGGGTTTTGAGAAATAATAAGGAAATTGCTGATACGATAGGCTGAAAGTGTTATTTTGGCACAATCAGGTTATTTTTAGCTTAAAAACTCCCTTCAAAATGAATAGAAAATTACGCATGGGCATGGTAGGTGGTGGTAAAGATGCATTCATTGGCGCCATCCATAGAATTGGTGCAAATATGGATGGACTCATTGAAGTAACATGTGGTGCACTCAGTATCAATCCAGAAATAGCGCTAGCATCTGGGGAAGCTTTATTTCTACCTAAAGAAAGAACTTATTTAACTTATGAGGAAATGATTACGAAAGAAGCGCAATTGCCCGCTGATGAACGCATTGATTTTGTGACCATCGTAACGCCTAATTTTGCACATTTTGCACCAGCCATGATGGCCTTAGAAAATGGATTTAATGTAGTGATCGAAAAGCCAATTACATTTTCTTTAGAAGAAGCAAAAATGTTACAACAGAAAATCAAAGAAACAGGCTTAACACTTTGCTTAACGCATACTTATTCTGGTTATCCAATGGTGAAACAAGCTAAGGCTATGGTGCGCGAAGGCAAGCTAGGTAAGATTCGTAAGGTATGGGTGGAATATCCTCAGGGTTGGTTGAGTAGATTATCAGAAAGAGAAGGCAATGCTCAAGCAGCTTGGAGAACGGACCCAAAAAAATCCGGTAAGAGTTCGGTGATGGGCGATATTGGTACGCATGCTGCACATTTAGCTGAATATATTACTGGCGCAAAAATCACAGATATCTGTGCTGAATTAAATACATTAGTTGAAGGCCGTGCGATGGATGATGATGGTGCGGTACTTTTAAAATTTGACAATGGCGCGAAGGGTGTATTGATGGCATCACAAGTTGCTGCAGGAGAAGAAAATGCATTAAAGATTAGAGTATACGGTGAACTAGGTGGCGTTGAATGGTTTCAACATGAACCCAATTCATTGGTTGTAAAATGGTTGGATCAGCCTACACAAATTCTTAGAGCAGGTGCCAACTATGGTGCACATTTATCCAGCTTTGCAACACATAATTGCCGCACTCCCGGCGGACATCCAGAAGGCTATTTAGAAGCATTCGCTAATATTTATAGAAACTTTGCGCTTACTTTGTTTGCAAAAATTGATGGTACTACTCCAACACCAGAAATGTTGGATTTCCCAGGTGTAGAAGATGGTATTAGAGGGATGGCATTCATTGATAATGTAGTTTTATCTGCAGGTTCTGATCAAAAATGGACGGCACATAAAATTTAAAGGCGATATTTAAAAAAGGCAATCATCATATGACAACAGTAAAAGGACCAGGTATATTTTTAGCACAATTTTTAGGGGATCAGCCGCCATTCAATTCATTAGAGGGTATCTGCAAATGGGCTGCAGGGTTGGGTTTTAAGGGTGTGCAGATTCCAAGTTGGGACGCACGCTGTATTGATTTAAAAAAAGCAGCAGAAAGCAAAACCTATGCCGACGAGATCAAAGGTATCGTACAAGCTGCTGGATTAGAGATCACAGAATTATCGACACATTTACAAGGACAATTGGTAGCGGTGCATCCTGCCTATGATGCGCAGTTTGATGGTTTTGCACCAGTTGAATATAGAGGCAACCCCAAAGCAAGAACTGAATGGGCAGTACAGCAATTAAAATATGCAGCAAAAGCATCTCAAAATTTAGGATTAAATGCACACGCTACTTTTAGTGGCGCATTGTTATGGCATACTATCTATCCATGGCCACAAAGACCAGCAGGTTTAGTAGCAACTGGTTTTGCTGAATTAGGCAAGAGATGGTTGCCTATCTTAAATGAATTTGACGCAGCTGGCGTAGACTTATGTTATGAAATTCATCCAGGAGAAGATTTACATGATGGCGTTTCTTATGAAATGTTTTTAGAAAAAGTAGGGAACCATGCTCGTGCTTGTTTATTATTTGACCCATCACATTTGGTACTACAATGTATGGACTATAAAGGATATATCGATGCCTACCATGAACGTATTAAAATGTTTCATGTAAAGGATGCCGAGTTTAATCCAAGCGCAAAGCAAGGCGTATATGGTGGCTATCAAAACTGGATTGATCGTGCAGGAAGATTTAGATCCCTTGGTGATGGTCAAGTAGATTTTAAAAGTATCTTTAGCAAGTTAGCAGCTTATGATTATAAAGGCTGGGCAGTATTGGAATGGGAATGTTGTTTAAAGCATCCAGAAGTGGGGGCAGCAGAAGGTGCTGTCTTTATTCAAAACCATATCATACCTGTTACAGCAAAAGCATTTGACGATTTTGCTAGCACTGGCTCTGATGAAGCCTATAACAAAAAAATATTAGGAATTTAATTCTTCAAATCAACTATTCATTTTAAACAATCAATCAATACACAATGCGTAAAATTTTATACACCTTTTCGGTAGCCCTTTTATTAGTAGCATGTGGGGGTGGAGCAACAAAAACTGAAACTACATCAGAAACAACAACTAGTTCTGAAACTCAATTATCTGACAATCCGGATTATTCAAAAGGATTGGCACTGATTGCAGGAAGTGACTGCTTAACTTGTCATAAAGTAGCTGAAAAAAGTATAGGTCCCGCTTATCAAGAAGTGGCTGCTAAGTACGAAAATACAGATGACAATGTAGAAATGTTAGCTGGAAAAATTATTAAAGGCGGAAGTGGTAATTGGGGCGCTATCCCAATGACAGCGCATGCAAACCTTAGTCAAGAGGATGCAGAAGCGATGGTGAAATATATTTTATTATTAAAAAAATAATTCCAATTCAAAATTTGGTGGTCGATATACACCCTATGTTTTACCCCTCAAATATAAATTATGAAAAAACAACTGCTTACTCTAACCATAATGATGCTTGCTTCACTTGGCTTTAATCAAGTGCAAGCTCAAGAAAAATGGATCTCGTTATTTGACGGAAAGACAACCAATGGTTGGCATACATACGGGAAAACAACTGCAGGCGAAGCCTGGAAAGTAGTAGATGGTACAATCATGTTTGACCCTAACAATAAAGTCAATGGAAGAATTGTTGGTGGTGGTGATATTGTGACCAACGAAAGCTTTACTAATTTTCATTTACAATTAGAATGGAAGATTTCTAAAAATGGCAACAGCGGTATCATTTTCTTTGTGCAAAATGATCCTTCAAAATATAAAAATACTTGGCATACTGGACCCGAGATGCAAGTACTTGACAATGATGGCCATCCAGATAGTAAAATCATTAGCCACAGAGCTGGTAATTTATATGATTTGATTGTAGGTGATGAGTCTGGTGTAAAACC
>RFSD01000011.1 GCA_009924165.1 Chitinophagia bacterium
GAATTAATTAGAAGAAGTAAATTCTCAAAAGGTGAGTCACCAGATTTCGGAAAAGTATTTTCAGGACATATCAGCTTACAAGACCATGGTGATCAGGTTTGGTACAGAAATATTCGTATCCAAAAATTATAAGCACCCTTACAGCTACTAGTGGAAAATAAACATGAACTCTATATGCGTCAGGCCCTCTTACAAGCTAAGAGGGCTTTTGATGAAGATGAAGTGCCCGTGGGTGCAGTCATTGTGATGAACGATCAAGTCATCGCTAAAGGATACAATCAAGTACAACTTTTAAAAGACGTAACAGCACACGCCGAAATTCTAGCCCTGTCAAGTGCTTGTGAAAACCTACAATCTAAATACCTGCCAGAAGCAACACTTTATGTTACACTAGAACCTTGTTTGATGTGTGCTGGTGCCTTATATTGGAATAAGATTGGACATATTGTATTTGGTGCCTATGACGAAAAAAACAGTTACCGTCGAGTCACTGAAAAAAATCCCTTCCACCCATCTACCACCCTCACTGGAGGCATCTTGCAAGAAGAATGCGCCGCTCTAATGCAATCCTTCTTTAAAGCAAAACGCTAGCTATCCTTTCATTTTTTGCGCTTTGTAAAAAATAGCTTTCCTGCGTAATCCATTTTCTTTTTATCGAAAGAAGCTTTTGAAGCGATAAACATAGCTACCCCTCACCCTCATGCGGAAAGAACCGAAATCGGTTTCGGGGTACTATGTTTACTGCTAAATTCCTATGGAGGCGCAGTAAATAAATAGTTTCTGGAGTAATCCGTTTTTAGGATTACGAGGAAAGCTATTTATTTACTACGTACTCATACTATTTATTGAAAAAAAGCTAGCATGTCGCTTAAATGAGCGCAAAGCATTGTAATTTTGGCATTCAAACATTCAAATTAAATAGAAAAAATATGTCATTTACATTACCTGCATTACCATATGCACACGAAGCCTTAGAGCCACATTTTGATACATTGACCATGCAAATACACCATGGCAAACACCATCAAGCCTATGTTGATAATTTAAATAAAGCGGTTGCTGGGACCCCTAACGAAGGTAAAACAATCGAAGAATTAGTGGCAGTTGCTGGAAGCATCAGCCCTGCTGTAAGAAATAACGGTGGTGGTCATTGGAACCATACTTTCTTTTGGAATAGTTTAGCACCAAATGCTGGTGGTAACCCAACAGGTGCATTAGCTACTGCAATTGAAAAAAGCTTTGGAAGTTTTGATGCATTCAAAGAAAAATTTGCTGCCGCTGGTATGACACGTTTTGGAAGTGGATGGGCTTGGTTGATTGTAAAAGATGGTAATTTAGAAATAAGTTCTACACCAAACCAAGACAACCCATTAATGGATGTAGCCGAAGTGAAAGGAACACCAATCCTAGGCGCGGATGTTTGGGAACACGCTTACTATTTGAAATATCAAAACAGAAGAGCAGATTATTTAGCTGCGTTTTGGAATGTAGTGAATTGGTCTGTGATTGCGGATCGTTTTGCTGCTGCGAAATAATTGGATCTAAAAAAGTACAATACTCAAAACCGTCTCCAAAAGGGGCGGTTTTTTATTTGCCACATGCTTTATTTATGGTACAGGGTCATAGCCATGTCCACCACCTGGCCTGCATTTACTAAGTCTTTTAACGCCCATTGCAATGCCTTTAATTGGCCCATACTTTTGTATGGCTTCTGCGGTGTATTGAGAACAAGTGGGTGTGAATCGGCATTTGCTTCCACCTAAATAAGGGGATAAAGCGTATTGATAAAATCGAATCAATACGATAAATGGGAAAGCTATGAATTGTTTAAGCTTGACCATAAATACGTTTTACCAATTGATCCAATATCAATTTCATTTTTGAATTGATTTCTATTTGAGGCAATACATTTGACTCCATGTATAAAATAAAAATATTCAATCGTATGCCATTTGCTGGCAATTGCGCTCTGAATGCAGGTAGTTCTAAACGATAGGCTTCTCTTAATAATCTTTTTACTCTATTACGTTGAACTGCTTTTTTAAATTGTTTAGTTGGTGCACCTACCCCAGCTTGTAAAATAAGTGGACCTGGATTTGCCGGATTTTCTTCTGCATTATACTCTAAAGTATAAATTAATCTAAGCGGCGCATTAGACAAGGACTTACCTAATGCAAACAAATTTTGCATTTGCTTCCTGCTTTTTAATTTATCCTTTTGCTGATATGTGAAAATCTTGGCCATGAATGAATGATGCATTAAAAAAGTCCACCCGAAAACGAGTGGACTTTAAAATTATAAGTTTCTATGAATAGTGATTAAATTATTTTAATCCTTTCTCGCTAGATACAGTTAGTTTCTTGCGTCCTTTCTTACGGCGACTTGCTAATACTTTACGACCATTAGCTGATTCCATACGCTTACGAAAACCATGGACTGATTTACGACGACGTTTATGAGGTTGGAATGTACGTTTCATAATATACTTTTTTTTGCGGGTTATTAGGATTATTCCTATCTGCCCTTGAGGTTTAATACTTTATATTCTAAATCCGTTCTTATAGCAGTCACCATACCACTACCTGTGAAAGGACGGCAAAAATAGGGTATTTTTTTAATTTTTAAGCTAAATCTGTGTGTTTTGCTGCAATTTTTTGACCAAAGAATACTGTTCCCTGTTCCTCAAAGCTGGTAGGATTGTCTGTAGTGTAAAACTGAATTTGGCCATTTTTACTACATTTTTGGTCTATTTCTGGGTGATTATGCAAGTAAGTAGCCAAACTGTTTGCAACGATATCCCCTTGTGTCACTAATTTGACATTTTCTGGTAAAAAGCTTTTAATCTTTTTTGCCATCAATGGATAATGGGTACAAGCAAGTAATACGGTATCAATTTGAGCGGATTGCGCAAAGAGTTGGTCAACATATAATTTTACAAAATAATCTGCACCTTGGCCTTCTTGTTGCCCATTTTCGATCAATGGGACCCACATAGGACAAGCTTGTTGAAAAACGGTTGCCTCTGGTGCGAATTTTGACAACTCAATTGGGTAACTATTGCTCTGCACCGTACCTGTGGTGCCTAAGATTCCTAGATGATGTGTGGATGAAAATTGACCCAATGTTTCTGAACTAGGTCTTATTACACCTAATACTCTTTTATCGGGTGCCAAAGTTGGTAAATCCAATTGTTGAATATTTCTTAATGCTTTAGCAGATGCTGTATTGCATGCTAAAATAACTAAGCTACAACCTTGTTTAAAAAACCATTCTACTGCTTCTAAAGTATAATGGTACACGGTATCAAATGACCTTGTTCCATAGGGGGCACGCGCATTGTCTCCCAAATAGAGATAATCATATTGAGGCAGTTGCTGCTTCAATTCTTTTAAGATGGTAAGACCACCATAACCACTATCAAAAACGCCAATGGGTGCTTGCATAAAATTATATTCCCTTATTCCGTAAAACTAATACACCCCGTTGTAAAACAACGAGGTGTATTCAACTATTTTGAAAAAATCTTATCCTTTTTTAGCTGGAGTCGCTGGTTTGGAAGCGCCGCCTGTTGCAGCTTTGAAAGCATCTTCGATGTCCTTAGGAACTGGAAGCTTTAATTTTAAAGCAACACGGATCGTTAAATTATCAGCGATAGATGGTTGAGCATAAGGAGACAAAGCGTCTGCTTTCAATACCAAATTGTATTTTTGCTCTGCAACTACTTCACTCAAAGCTTGTGCAATTTTTTGTCTGTAAGGCAATAACAAAGCTTCTTGTTTTTGCTCCATCATTTGTTGTTGGTACTGTTGCCAGTTGATCAACTTGTATTTCAAACGATTTAAATCGTCAGTCGCCATTTGTAATGCTTTTGGTCTTTTAGACAAATCAGCAGAATCTCTTTTGTAGATACTATCTTTTACTTGGTAATCCTTTAAAGTATAGTTGTACTCGTCTTGTAAAGAATCCTTTGCATAAGAGTTTAACACTGTATCTAATTTTTCTTGGATACCAGGGAATAAAGCGATTACGCTTTGGTCATCGAAATAACCGATTTTTGTTTGTGCAGTAGCGCTGTTACCAAAAGAACATGCCACTAACAAGATGGCTGCAAATAAAACTTTCTTCATGTCTATTTTTGTTTGTTTATTTAATTATTAATGACCCCTAACTCTTTTAAAATATCGTCGCTTTTATCCAACTTAGGGTCTGCAAATATAATGGTAATTCCTTCACTTTTATCTAAAATGAAGTCATACGAACGGGCGGTAGCCATTTTTTGAACAGCATTATAGACCCTATCTTGAATCGGCTTCACTAATTTTTGACGTTCTTTAAACAAATCCCCCTCATAACCGAATCGCTTTTTTTGTAAATCGCGCAAAGCCTTTTCTTTTATAAACAATTCATCTTCACGCTTTTTTCTCAAATCTTCGGATAACATAAACTGTTCAGCTTCATAGTTCTTGTACATTTTATCCAAGATCATTTGTTGCTCATCAATTTCTTGTTGCCACTGATCACCCAAGGCTTTTAATTTCTTATCTGCTTCCTTGTATTCAGGAATTTTGTCTAAAATATACTTTGTATTGATTACTGCATATTTTGATTGCGCTTGTGCAGTAAAAGATAAATGAAGGAGTAAGGCACCCAATAAAAACAATTTGATATATTTCATAATCTAGGTATTTATTTTTGGTAATGAAGTGGTTTTATTCTGGTTCAAATCCTAACATAAATGTAAATCTAGCTGCATCCTTCAATGAATTGGTACCGTTTAAACGATCTAAACCAATACCATAATCAAATCCAAGCAATCCAAACATCGGTAAGAAAAAACGCATTCCCACACCAACTGATCTTCTTAGTTTAAAAGGATTATAATCTTTCATACTATACCAACCATTGGCTGCTTCAAAAAAGCCCAATGCATATATGGTACTACTTGCTGCTAAACTTAATGGGTACCTAATTTCTACGGCATACTTGTTGAAGATGGTAAACTTCTGTCTTGAAGATTGTTGATCAGGATTGATTTTTGGATTAGATGACTCATATACAGGATAACCTCTTTGTGCAATGATATCAAAACCTAATAATGCAAACTGATTACTCAAACCTGCATCCCCCACTTGGAATCTTTCAAATGGAGAAATAGCTAATTCTGTATTATACCTTCCTACAAAACCATACTTAGCTGCAAACTTCAATACAAATTGTTTATTACGATCTTCTCCTGCTGGTTTACCTAATGGTACAAACCACTCTCCATTGAAACGCCATTTATGGTATTCTAATAATTCATATGGATTTGATTTTAATGCAAAATTAGGATCAAATAAAGAATAAGGTGGCGTCAATTGACCACTCAATAAAAATGTAGAACCTGTTCTTGGAAACAAAGGTTGATCTACCGAAGTTCTTTGTAATGCAATTCTAAAGTTTAAATTATTTACAATACCATTATCAAAATTAGGAAGATTGAAAGGGTCAATCGCATAGTTTTTTAAGGTATAACGTGTATAGTTCAATCCCATACTTAAAGAGAAAAAGTCATCTGGCCAAGCCAATTGACGACCAAAAGAAACCGTGGCACCAGTGGTCGAAATATACCTTGAATCAGCGGCATTAGGATCAAACATCCCTGTCAATTGATCAAAGGTTTGTCCAAATTTTGTGTTGTACACACTTACTGTTAATGAATTACGCTTGATACCACCAAACCAAGGCTCAGTGAATGAGAAGTTGGTTGATCTAAATGCTTTACCATTACTTTGAAAACGAATACTTAATTTTTGTCCATCTCCCATTGGCAATGGATCCCAAGCCGACTTTTTGAAAATATTTTTAGAAGAGAAATTATTAAATGTCACCCCTAAGGTTCCTGTCAAACCAATAAAACCACCCCATCCAGCACTCAATTCTAATTGATCACTAGACTTTTCTTCTACCCCATAATTGATATCTACTGTTCCGTCTTCAGGATTAGGAATAGGATCAATTTTGATTTTTTCTTGGTCAAAATAATTTAATTGTGAAATCTCACGTTGAGAACGAATCAACAAACTACGGCTGAATTTATCACCTGGTACTGTTCTAATTTCTCGACGAATTACAAAATCTTTTGTCTTCTCGTTACCAGCAATTCGAATGGTCTTGATGGTTGCTTGAGGACCTTCTTGTATTCTTACTTCAAAATCGATTGTGTCATTGTATACAGCAGTCTCAATTGGGTTGATGCTAAAAAACAAATAACCATCATCTTGATAAATACCACTGATATCTCCACCTTCAGCTGTAGGCGTTTTACCTAGTTTATTAAAGAAGGTTTCTCTGTTGTAGATATCTCCTTTTTTAATATTTAAAATACTTGCTAAAACTGAATCAGGATATTTTGTATTACCTCTCCAAGAGATATTGCCAAAGAAATATTTACGTCCTTCTTTGATTTGCATGTCAATATTCAAATGCCCCACTGCGTTATGGTAAATTGTATCTTTTTCAATCACTGCATCTCTAAAACCTAAAGAGTTATAGTAGTTCAATAAGTTGTCCTTGCTTTCGTCGTATTTTTTAATATCATACTTAGAGGATGAGAACCCAATTCTTGCGTATGGATTTAATATTTTTTTTGTTTTTGAAAACGTCAAATAACCACGCTCTTTTAAATATTGGTCAAAAGTATAAGGCGTCGTCTTTACAATGGCAGGTTTATCATTGACTGGGAATAAGGTCAAGCGAGATTTTTCGTGAATCTCTTTTAAACTCTTTTTTAGTTTAGTCTCATCAATTAAGTTGCCTCCAAAATTGATATTATTAATTCTAACTTTTGGTCCTTTGGTTACGATAAAATCTAGCACCAATTGATTTTTACGAATTGAATCTTTTGTTTCTTTGATACGAACACTCGCATCTTGAAAACCTTTTTCTGCATAGAATTTTTTAATGCCTTCTATCGCAATCTTGGTCTTTCTACTACATTGATTTCAACATCAATTTCATTCCCTTTCACATCTGTCAAATAAACACTTACATCACTAAAGTAATTTTGATCCATTAATTTACGAATGGCTTTTGCAAAATTATCGCCCCCCGGTAAAGCCACTTCGTCTCCCTCGTTCAGGGTGGATAAGGAAAGCAACAAGTTTTCGTCAAAGAATTGGTTACCAACTACTTTAACAGTACGAATCTTGTACTTAGAAGGTGTTTTTTGATTCAAAATACCCAGCAACTTAACATTGATCTGGCTCACTGAGTCCTGTCCTTTTTGGTCTTGGGCAAAACTAGTAGTGGATAAGATAAGCAAGGATAGGATTCCTATAGTAAACTGGGTCAATTTCTGCATCTGCTGGTGGGGCTATATATGTATAATTTATAAGAGGCGCAAATTACTCGTATTATTTCAAAGTCTTTGTTAAAAAGCCAAAAAAACACGTGAATAATTTTATGTATTTAGATTGATTTGAGCACTTGTTTTACCAAATCGACGTTCTCTGGACTGATAATCCAAAATAGCTTCAATAAATGCCTCTTTTCCAAAAGCAGGCCAACGGGTTTCTGTAAAATAGAGCTCTGCATAAGCCAGCTGAAAGAGTAGAAAATTGCTAATTCGGTGTTCTCCACTAGTTCTGATCATGAGCTCTGGGTCTGGAAAGGCTTTGGTTGATAAGGCTTGAATAAAATGGGCTTCATCGATCTGTGTTGGATCCAATTGGCCAGCCTTGACTTGCTCCCCTAGGAACTTGGCTGCTTGAATGATTTCCCATCTACTGCTATAGCTTAAAGCAATAACTAATTGTAAACCAGTATTTTGTGCGGTAATCTGGGTTGCACTTGCAAGGGCTTGTCTTGCTTCATCTGGCAATAAATCTAAGTTACCAATAAAATGCAGTCTAATGTTATTTTGATGTAAATCTGGCACTTCTTTACTTATTGTGTCCACAAAAAGGGACATCAAACCAAGTACTTCGGCCTGTGGTCGATCCCAATTCTCTGTACTAAAAGCATATAAAGTAAGGTACTGGATGCCTATTTCAGTGGCCGCCTCTACGACTTTTCGAACACTGATCACACCATGATAATGACCATATAAACGATCCTGCCCCTGCTCCTCAGCCCACCTGCCATTCCCATCCATGATGATGGCTATATGTTTTGGTAGCCTTTGTAAATCCAAATTTTCCATGTTGCAAAAATAAGAAAATCAACAGGTTATTTACGCTTAAATTTAAGTCTGCTTAAGATTCCAGGCTTATTTTGGGTGGACCCCTTGGCTTTTAAACTTTCCAATTTTGACCTTTTACTGCCAGGTTTCCCCTTTGAGGGTCCGTATATTTTTATCAAATTATAAGAGATTCCGCCTTTCACAGAGAAAAATTGATCTTTGCCGGAGCGACTTGCTTGGTATTTATTGATAAAACTGCCTGCCCCAATTCTTTGTTCATCAAATGGCCCACCAATCATAAATTGACTTCCGGATTCATTTTTTTGTCTTTGCTCTAACAATTGACCATCTGAAAAGAAATCCAATTCATCAGATAATGTGAATCTATACGTTGCTTCTGCAAAAAGATTCCATCGTCTTGACAAATTAAATTTAAAACCAATTTGTATTGGAAAATGAATGATCCCTTTTCTAGAACCAAGGCTTGGAAAAACAACAGAGTCAATTTTTAAAGGGTTCAATAAAGGACTTAAACTATCGATTCCAAAAATGGAAGTTTTCGCTTCTAAAAGATAGCCAACACCTATACCTAAATAAGGTGAAAAACGATACTTTTTATTACCTGGTAAAAATCTTGTAAAATAAAACTCACCCATCAAACTGATGTCATGGAAGTTTCGTGAAAAAAAGAACCCTCTATTATTTGCATAAACATTTTTTGAAAGGGTATCGTTGGTTCCTAATTGAATCTGCTCGTAGTTTAGTCTAAAGCCACCATAGTCATTGAATTGTTTTTTGTAATAAGCCCCGAAATTATTTTTAAACTTTAATAAGTCTGGCGCAATATCACCTCTATAACTTGATTGCCCTCCAAATAATCCAATCTCACCTCTATTCTCCACCAATTGAAGGTGCTGTGCTTGAGCCAAATGCGTCATGCCAATCAAAAAACAAAAAATTAAAATTTGTTTTAGCATGTTTAATTTCTTTTATCGTACCCCCAAGTCAACTTTGTTCTTAATGTAGATAAGAAACTATTTTCATTCAATCTTATAAAGTGTACGCAAAATGCTTCTTTCTTAACTGCAATTTGAATACCAATAGGTACAATTTCTTTTCTTGCATCTAGTGCGCAAATTAATTCCTCGGTTCGTCCTTCAATTTCAAATGAAATCACCGAACTGTCTGGAACTACTACTGAGCGTACGTTTAAGTTATGTGGTGCAACTGGAGTTATAACAAAGCTAGATGAGTCAGGAAATAAAATAGGCCCATTACAACTCATATTGTAACCGGTTGAACCAGTAGGTGTAGCAATAATTAGTCCGTCTGCCCAATAGGAATTTAAAAGCTCGCCATTCAAATAAGTATGAATTTTAATCATTGGCGAAGTATCACGCTTATGAATTGCAAATTCATTTAAAGCAAATGGATTACCCTCAAAAATTGGCAGGTTACTATCCAAATGCAGCAATGATCTTTTATCAATTAC
Source organism: Chitinophagia bacterium (assembly GCA_009924165.1). GTDB lineage: Bacteria > Bacteroidota > Bacteroidia > Chitinophagales > Chitinophagaceae > Sediminibacterium. The sequence continues at coordinate 9,654 of RFSD01000011.1, forward strand.
ATAAGAACGATTGACTAAAGCTTCTACCATGATAGAAAGTTCATCTTTAGAAATCGTTGCTAAAAAACCAAGACGACCATAATTAATACCCAAAATTGGAATCAAGGTATCACCCACAAGTGTAATGGCGTCCAAGACAGTGCCATCACCACCTAAGGAAATCAAACAGTCAATATTATTATGTAAATCGGAGGAAGCAGCAAATGCAATGAGTGCCTTTTTATTTTCACCTGTAACCAAATTGAATTTTTTGATTAAATCTGCATAGATATAAATTGTGATGTCATGCTTTTGCAATTCAGTAATCAAGTCATTTAAAGACTGTTGCTGATCCAAGTCGACACCTCTACTATAAATGGCTACATTCATGAAACAAAGTTAAAAATTAATTCCACCGTGCAAATATAATCCTTTGTCCCCCAATTGATTGATACTATAATCAACATTTAACACAAAATCATATATACTAATTAAATCTACTCCTATACCAGCAGTTCTTAACAAACTATTAGCCAATGGATTCGCTTTATTTTTTTCCTGACTATAAACATATCCTAATTGAGTAAATACTTTGACCCAAAATGTATATTTAATCGATGGGAGGAACTTTTTTGTCAAGGGATTTGTGAGTGTATAGGATCCAACTCTTTGATGAAATGCAGCTTTAAATAAAGTGGCGGCGTTGCCATCCACTACATAATAATCTAACCCATTCATTTGCATTAATCCATACCCCATTAATTTTCGATCACTATAATTTGATTGTTGCATCGTTCTGCCTATCGTTAAAGATTCTGCCAATAAAAATCTATTGGGAGTGATAGGATGCGCTACGACCTGCCTAAATTGAATTGCTGATAAATTACTTTCTTTTGAAAATCTTTGAGATAAAGCAATTTCAGTACTGGCACCCTTAGTTGGATAGGGATTATAATCGAAACGAACTTTTGAATAAGACCAATTAAGATCTACATAAGAAAATGATTTTTTATGATTTGGTAAAAAATTGGGAGCGACAGCAAAGGCTGAATCAGAAATAGACTCATTACCAAATCCAACTTGTAAAACGTGTCTTTCAAATAAATTGGGACGATAAGTTAAATTTGCATTCCCTCGATATCCTTCACGAATCACATTTTCTGTTCTTAAAAAAACCTGTTTATTACCCAGCGTAGCATAATTCACTTCTTTTTGGTTGAACTGTGCCCAACCAAAACCCATCCCATATTTTAATTGCTTGTCTATGAAGGGCAATTGATATCGAACGATTGCTTGATGCGTATAGCCTGTAATATAGCCTACTGTTAACTTGTCATTGTTTCCTGTGGCATTGGCTTGTCTGAGATTAATACCATAGTTCACACGATCTAAACTTCTTTTTTGTTCATTCCACCATTGATTAAAATTTCGATCGACCCATCTAAAATAAGGTATAGGAAAAAAATACCAACGTTCTTTTAATTGAATCTTAATTTTTGCCGAAGCACTATCAAGAAATTCAGAGGAGACAATGGTCTCTAAAAATAGCGCTGTGTTAAAGAGTTGCTGTTGCGAAACAATATTGAGAGAATCTAGGTCATTTTTTGACATCAGGTCTCCAACTTTATAAGGTAATTCTCTTTTTACAATATAATCTCTTGTTTTTTTATTGCCTGTGATTTCTATTGCACTGATTTTTATTTGAGCATGAACTTGAGCGTATCCAATTTGACCAATACATATCAATAGAAGGAATAGGAATTTGAAGCTAGGGGACTTAAACATCTAAGTAATTCATTAAGTGATGGTAATGCGCTTCAATATCATTGTGCAAAGGGGTCTTACCAAAATATTGTACTAGTTGATAATCGTAACGTTGGAAAGTTGCTATGATTGCCTGCGCTTCGTCCTTATTAATTTTTAGCGTGATGATCATCGCTCCATTTGTTTCGTCATAATAACTATTCAACTGAACAATTTGAGCATTATTTGATTCTACTAATCTGGACATTTCGGCAAGTGAATATTGGTATGGCGCAACCGAAAGCACAATGATTGCACCCGGCACATCCACTCCTAAAAATTTAGCTAAAGCATCGTTTAAACTCTTTTGAGGAATCATTCCAATGCATTCCTGTTGTTCATTCAATATAGGTAAAATACTCAACTGGTGTTTTGAAAATAAGTCTAAAGCTGTTAAAAAATGTGCCGTATCATAAAGCATTATTTTTTTAAACTGATCCGATAAAACCATTAAAGTCGATGATGGGTCCGTATCCAATAAATCTGCTTTTTGTACTAAACCTAAAAAATAATCATCCTTAACAACTGCTAACTCTTGCACATCAAAATCTTCCATACATTGTAATGCAAAACGCACTTTATCTTCTAATTGTAGCAAGGGGAATCCTTGCACAGTAATGGTTGCAGCTAGCATAAGGATTATTTAGCGTGTGCTTGTAAGAATTTTTCTAAGATTTGATTGAATGCAACAGGTACTTCCATCATTGGTGCGTGTCCACATTGATCAATAAAAGATAATTCGCTATTTGGAATTAATTTATGAAAATCTTCTGCCACAAATGGAGGAGTGACTTTATCGTTTTTACCCCAAATTAAAAGTGTAGGTACTTTGATCTGTCCTAATTCATCTCCTAGATTATGACGAATAGCACTCTTTGCTAAAGCAATAATTTTAATAACCTTAATTCTGCTATTTGTTATTTCAAACACTTCGTCTACCAATTCTTTTGTAGCAACTGCCGGATCATAAAAAGTTTCAGCGGTCTTTGCTCTAATATATTCGTAATCCCCTCTTTTTGGATAAGAATCCCCCATGGCATTTTCAAACAAACCGCTACTACCTGTTAAAATCAAAGTTTTGATTTTTTCTGGGTGATTTAAAATATATACTAATCCCACATGCCCACCTAAAGAATTACCTAATAAATGAATCTGATTGTACCCCTTATGGTCAATAAATTGTTGAACATGTTTTGCCAATCCTTTTACAGTTGTATGTAAAAGATCAAGATCGTATAATGGCAAAATAGGTACGATTACCTTATGTGTATGTTTAAAATGTTCTATGAGGTCAGAGAAATTACTCAATGCGCCAAATAAACCATGCAAAAGCATCAAAGGTTCCCCTTCTCCAACCTCCACATAATCAAATTTGCCTTCTTTTTTTATTTCGTATTCCATAAAATTTCAACGATTTGGTCGTTGCTATAAAGATACTTATTTCAGCTTAAATAAGCTGATTATACCTTTTCTTGCAATTGATTGGAAAATTGAGCCAATGTTTGCTTGATAAAAGGCAGCAATTCACTCAATTTAGCCATAGAATAGGGCCACCATTTGGCTAAGTAGCTGTAACTCATAGATGCATCCATAGTGGATTTTTCAATAATCCCTAATAAACTCATAAAATAGATGAATGCGCTTAAAATAGTTCCATATATAAAAATATAAAGGACCATGCCTAGTAGCTTATTTAACCAACCAAGCATCAACCAATCAGCAGTTTGTTGTAATAGACCAGTCATCCATCTTAAAATAAGCATGACCCCTAATAAAACAATTAAGAAGGATATGAATGGAAGCCAATAAGAAGTGATCTTAGTATAAATTTTTAATTGACTTGCTACAAATCCTGCAAACTGAAAAGCTAGCACCACCCCAATCATCAGGGAGAAAAAAGAAATGATGGCTTTTATCAATCCATTTCGATACCCTTGTAATAAGGCTAAAATCAGGATTGTACCTGCTAATAAATCTAACCAATTCATTAATTTGTCAATGCATTTTTAGCAACTGCAGCAATTAATTTACCGTCTGCCTTGCCTGCTAATTGTTTTGAAGCCACGCCCATCACTTTCCCTAAATCTTGTGGGCCAGCAGCGCCTAATTCCTTTACAATAGCTTCTACAGCAGCTTTCACTTCGTCCTCAGTCATTTGAACAGGCAGAAATTTTTCGATCACTGCAATTTCTTCTAACTCTTTTTCTGCTAAATCAGCACGATTTTGTTCTTGAAATATAGTCAATGAGTCTTTACGCTGCTTCACTAATTTTTGCAATAATTTCATTTCAGTATCTTCTGAAATAGCACCATTGGCACCTGGTTCAGTTTTTGCTTTAATGATTTCTGCCTTGATAGCACGAAGCCCTCTTAATAATGCTTCATCTTTATTTTTCATTGCGTCTTTCATTAAAGACATCACTTCAAGTTCTAAACTCATAAGATTATAATTTATTTTTTTTGGTACAAATTATTTTGCACCTTGTTCTAACTGACTTGCTCTAAATTGATTGTAAAATGTTTTTGCAAAAGTTTTAAAAGATTCGGCAAGTGCTTTGTCTTGAGTAGCTCTTAAGTAAGAATCGCTCATCCCCATCAGATTTTGATAAAAAAAGTCTGCCATCTCGTCTACCATCATATCCTTCGTCCATAAATCTATACGCAATGCAGTTTTATCTGTAGGATCCCAAAATGTCAACATCATTGCCCTTGCAGCCTGTGCTTCTTGGGCAGTACTATCGGTGGCTGACCAGTCGATGGATTGGGGTATTTTTTGTTCGTCTAATTGAATTTTTACCTGAATGGTTGATTCGTGCATAGCTTAAAATTGTGCCACAAAAATACAATAATATTGGCGAATAAGACAAGCCTATACTAAGTCCCTTGGCCACACTATGGTTGCTTTTTGTTGGAATTGGCTTATTTCAGATTGAATGGCCTTATGAATTTCAATCCCCTTAGCCGCACGGTACATTTCGTCCTTATAGTACAATTTAAAATGATTCGCTAAAAGATCGGGTTGTTTAAAATCAAAATATTCACCTGCCTTAGCCATTTCTGAACAAATAAAAGGATGGTCTGGATTTTCTTGGTGCATTAGAAATGGAATCTGATAGCGCATGGTATAGGTTAAAAACTGAAAGCGATGACTATTCATTGCACTAAAAATAGTAAGGTATGCTGCAGCAATCCATTCTAATGTAAAATTAGCAATAACAACCAATTCCACTGCGTCTCTATATTTATAGCCCAACAATAAATTGGCCGCTTTGTCTTTTTCGGCTTCTGAATCTAGAACAAAAACAAGGGACATGGTACTGAGCTGCCATTTTTTAAATACAGAAAATGCTTTCACAATGGGTATCATATCTTGGGTGTTAACAAATGCTAGCAGGTATTGATTACCATCCGTCAATGCACTTCTGACTGGAGCCAATTGTGACCATTCAAAACTAGGTAAGGGCGCATTTTCAAGATACAATCTTTCTACTCCTGGTCTGTTTTGTGCATGCCATTCGTCCAAGGCCAACACTTTTTTTGCTGCTTGCATTGTTTTATTAAACCGCTTTTTCTCTATCAAAGATTTAAGCCAACTTAAATGACCAGTAAGATGTGGTAAAGTCAACGGGATAAAATAGGAAGGAAGTTGTTTTGCCCATAAGGCTACAGGACTAAAATGTATCAATATATTTGAACTGCTTGCTGCAATCAACTGCTTTGTCGCATCGGGATGTACCCATTCAGCCCCTTTAATTTCAGTAGGTTTTGGCAAAGTAGATACTAGATAGATGCTATGTTCTGCAATAGACATGCCCAAAAGATCTAATAATATTGGCTCCAAAATTGAAAGATTGGATACATAAACATCATCAAGCTGTATAAAAATGCGCATAGGCAAAATTAATACATACTTAACAATTTATCCACCAATCATTTGTAGGGGTTAGTTGGTCTTATTAGTATCCTACCTTTGGATTATGGCAGAACCGCTAAAGCAATTGGATTTATTTGGCATGGAGGGAACAACTCCTGTGCATATTGCTGCGCCTAAACAAGCCAAAAGTATCAAGCAAAAAAATTCACTGCCTCAATATCGAAAGCCAGTATACCAAACTGAGTCGGTCCTACCTGAAACAACAGTGAATGAGTCTGATGCTGATTTGCCTTCTGTTTCAAGAACGCCAATTGCATATGTAAACAGAAATATTTTACACAAAAGAGGCAGAATGGCATTTGCAGACATGGATCAAGAGATTGATAAAATCAATGTGCCTGATGCGAGCACTTTAGCCAAAAAATTATATTACCCAATAGGAGAAGTAGCCGGATGGTTTAATGTGAACACTTCTTTGATTCGTTATTGGGAGAAAGAATTCAAACAATTACAACCACGTAAAACAAGAAAAGGAGATCGTTTGTTTCGTGCACAGGATATTGAATTTTTAAAACAGATCTATTACTTACTAAGAGAGAAAAAGTACTCCATTGATGGAGCTAAAACTTATTTAAAAAACAATAAAGAAAAGGCGAATAAAGACCTTTCCTTATTGAATAATCTAAAAGAGATTAAACGCTTTTTGATTTCTTTGAAGGCAAGTCTTTAATTGGCTGCCCTATATTTTACTTATCCTTTTTCCGAAAACTGGATTTGATTTGTATTTGCATACTCAATGGCAGCAAGGTTGATACGCTCTCTAAGGATTTGAAAAGCATCAATATCCATTTGCATATTCACTAAACATTCTATATGCAAAGTATGGTGTTGTTTCCCTGATTCTGATACAAAAACTTGGTAACTATTCAAATCATTTTCAGACTTTAAATAAGCACGTAGATGGTTTGCAAAATCTGCTAATGCTTTTGCAGATGTGGTTACACTTAATTGCAGATCCATTTCGATCCTACGCTCAGACCTGAGTGAAATATTGTCTACGATAGAATCTACCATTTGTTTATTGGGTACCGAAATAAACGTTTTTTCTTGTGTGCGTATGCGCGTACTCCTTAATCCAATTTTTTCGATCGTGCCAGTAAATCCACTCACTTTAACTAAATCCCCAATGGTGAAAGGCTTATCAAAAAAGATAATAAAGGAGGCAATGATATTTTCTAAACTTTCTCTTGTAGACAAGGCAATTGCTGCACCTACAATACTTAAGCTTGTAACAAGATTGCCAATATTTTCGTTAAAAACGTAACGCAATACCAAAAGAACCCCTATGATATAAATGATAACTTTAAAAAAATCTCTAAAAAATAAAACCAATTGGTCATCGGATAAATCTTTAGTAAGCCTTGCTTTATTCTCTAAAATGATCGCAATAAATTCGAGTGTTCTAAGGGTTACTCTAATCAAGAGTATGATAAACATCAATTTAATTCCTGAATCTAACAGCTGCTGCAAACTCAGTTTAAATAAGTTCAAATTCCATGCGGTAGGAAATTTTAATTCATAGATAGCAATAATTGCAACTAAAAAAAGTAAGAACTGTTCAATTGGAACAATTAAGCGGTGTACATGATTTTTTCTTAACTCTGAGTGGTTCTGCTTGTCAACCCAAGTGTAAATCATACTTGCAAAAAAACGAGAAACCAATCGCTTAATCAGCAATGTGACAATTAATATTGCAGCTACAAACAAATAGCTTCGTAAAGAATTGCTCAATATGGTTTGATCTATATTCATTGGCTTATGCTTCCCAAGTTAATAATTGTAATTCTGTGCCGTCGAAAACAGCATAGGTATTTAAACGAATCCAATCTCCTAAATTAATATACCTGCTTTTATCATTGATTTTTAAATCAATTGCATAGTGACGATGCCCGAAAATGAAAAAATCAACTGCCATAGTTTTGGCTTTTTCTTTGCTATATAGTATCAACCATTCTTTGTCTTCTCCTAAAAATAATTCATCTGCATTGCCTGTTTTAGCACGACTTTTTCGACTAAAATAATTGGCTAACTGTATGCCTGCATCTGGGTGTAGCCATCTAAACAGCCATTGGCAAATAGGATTTGTAAATATTTTTTTTAATCGCTTGTACCCCTCGTCTCCAGGACCTAATCCGTCTCCATGTCCAATCAAGAACTGTTTATGTTGAATGGTAAATGTTTGCGGTTCAAAATATAATGTTGCATTCAATTCTTTTGACAAATAATCCTGCATCCACAAATCATGGTTGCCAGTAAAAATATGCAACTGAATACCTTCGTCTGCCATTTGTGCAAGGGTGCCTAAAATTCTAACAAAACCTTTTGGCACGACTGTTTTGTATTCAAACCAAAAATCAAAAATATCGCCAACAATAAAAATAATACCAGCATCCTTACGGGCATCTTGTAAAAAACGCACTAAGCGATCTTCTCTTTTTTTACTTTCTGTATCATTAGGCGCACCTAAATGAAAGTCAGAAAGAAAATACACTTTTTTGCCATTTTCCAATACCATGTAAGGAGGTTAATTTGATTAAAGGTACTAAACCGGTGTATTATCAATTAAAAAACAATAAACTTCTTTAGGACCATGTACGCCAACCACTAATGTTTTTTCAATATCTGCTGTTCGACTTGGACCTGTTGCAAAACTGATCATAGAAGGGAAACCTGCTGGGTTGTTTTTAAACTCAACCAAGCTATCAGCTATGTCATAGACCAATTGGTCGGCATAGGCAATACAAATATGAATAGGTGCATATACACTAGCAGTCCTTCCACTTGCGTCTTTGCTACTTAAAACAATGGTACCCGTTCTGGCCACTAAATGTGCGCATAATGTAATTGCTGCGTCGCATTCTGCTAAGTCATCTGTAGTGACAGGATCAAATTGGAAAGGACGTAATGTAGACAACCAATCCGTTTCCTTTGAATATATTTTATTCCAACCCTTTGCAATAATCAAAGCATTCAATTGTGCAATCAATTCTTGCTCGTCTGCACAATACACAAATTTGCCCAAGAGTTCAGTGAACTTTTGGGCAAATTCAATCGCCATCTCTTTTTCAGTTGGAATAAAAGTAGGCGTATCAGCTACCTGATCTGGAAAAGGAACAGGCACTGGATCTTTCAATGCCTGTTTTATCTTTTGTAATATTTTTTGTCTTGCGCCTTGCGATTCCATTTATAACTTATTCGTTATGATCTGTTGCATCTGCTGCATGAATAGTTGCGTCTGCAGGGGTTTCTACCGTTGTTTCAGTTGGTGCAAATTGATTGTCTTCATCAGCAGCAACAGTTGTTTCTTCAAGGATTTTCTTTTCCTCAAATGGACGGTCACCAATCAATTCCTCTACATCAGACTTATGCAATACCTCTCTTGTTAATAATGCTTGAGCCAATTTTTCTACTTCTTCTTTTTTAGATTGTAATAAATCCAAAGTTCTGTGGTAGGCAGCATCAATCATCTTGCGCACTTCTTCGTCAATGATTTTTCCTGTCTCTTCACTGAATGGTTTTTGGAAAGTATTTTCTTGAGATGGATCGTAGAAACTTACATTACCAATTTTATCATTCATACCATAAGTGGTTACCATCGAGTAAGCCATTTTGGTGATTTGTTGTAAATCATTAGAAGCACCTGTTGAAATACGACCAAAGAAAATTTGTTCTGCAGCACGTCCACCTAGTGTCATACACATTTGATCGGTTAATTGCTCAATCGTATATAAGTATTGTTCCTTAGGTGTGTACTGTGCGTAACCCAATGCAGCCGTACCTCTTGGCACAATTGTTACTTTTAATAAAGGATAAGCGTGTTCTAAGAACCAGCCACAAATTGCATGTCCTGCTTCATGGTAGGCTATTACTTCTTTCTCTTCTTTAGAAATAATTTTATTTTTCTTTTCCAATCCACCAATGACTCTGTCAATCGCATCTTGGAAATCTTTCATCTCTACACCCGTCTTTCCTTTACGTGCTGCAATCAATGCTGCTTCGTTACAAACATTCGCGATATCTGCACCCGCAAATCCTGGTGTTTGTTCCGCTAATTTATGCACGTCTAAACTCTCAGATACTTTGATTGGACCTAAGTGCACTTTAAATATTTCTTCACGACCTTTAACGTCTGGACGATCAATTGAAATCTGACGATCAAAACGTCCTGGTCTTAATAAGGCAGAATCTAACACATCTGGACGATTGGTAGCAGCTAGGATAATGATACCAGTGTCTCCACCAAATCCATCCATCTCTACCAATAATTGATTCAAAGTATTTTCGCGTTCGTCATTGCTCATCATGGCATTTTTACCACGAGCACGACCAATCGCATCAATCTCATCGATGAAAATGATACAAGGTGCTTTCTCTCTTGCTTGCTTAAATAAATCACGCACACGACTTGCACCCACACCCACAAACATTTCCACAAAGTCGGAACCACTTAAACTAAAGAAAGGCACTTGTGCTTCTCCAGCCATCGCTTTCGCTAATAATGTTTTACCTGTACCTGGAGGACCTATTAATAATGCACCTTTTGGAATTTTACCACCAAGTGCTGTGTATTTTTTTGGTTGTTTTAAGAAGTCTACAATCTCCATCACTTCTTCTTTTGCTTCTTCTAATCCAGCAACATCTGCAAAAGTGATATTCACTTTAGTACCGCCTTTTTCAAATAAAGTAGCTTTTGATTTACCTACATTAAAGATACCACCTGGGCCACCGCCACTTCCTCCGCCGCCGCCCATCTTGCGCATCATCAGCATCCAAATTACCACAATGATTAACATCGTAAAAATAGTGTTGGCAATTGGTCCAAACCATTCCCCTTCTTTGATGGTATTTTGTGGCACTTCCTGAATACCTTTTTGCTCATAGAATTTTTGTAAACGCTCGTTGAAACTATTCCAATCGGTTACACTAAATTCAAACAATGGCACCCCTTTTACTTTTGCTTTATCTAATTTCTTCTTAAATTTTTGTACATAATAGTCCTTATGAATACTATCTACCTTGATATATACACGAACAATCTCTTTGTTTTGAACAAGGTCAATACGCTCCACATCACCACGCATCAACATCACTTGCTTGAACTCTTGTTCTGTAGTGGTGGTTAATTCGGGTGTCATTTGAAAAAAGCGCGCCGAGAAAAGAGACAATGCAATTAGTCCATATATCCAATAGATATTGAACTTGGGCATTTTAGGTGCATCTCCCAAAGGCGAATTTTTCTTTTTATTATTTTTTAAATCTGACATAGTAGGTTTGCTGTTGCTGCTTTTTTATATAAACAAGTGGAAATGAATTTTGTTGACCAAGGATCCATTAATCTTCATGTGTTTTCATGTCTGCATCACTCCATAACTCTTCTAATTTATAAAAACCACGCGCTTCTGGGTGCATCACATGCACCACAACATTGATATAATCGATTAATAACCATTGTCCTCCTTGCTTTCCCTCTGTTTTATACGGAAGATCGTCACATTTGTGCTTTACTTCATAATCGATAAAATCGGCAATGGCTCTTAACTGTGTGGTATTATTTGCTTCACAAATGATGAAGAAATCTGCAGCAGCTTCATGTACTTTTTTAAGGTCAAGACTAATTACATTTTCACCTTTTTTATCCAAGATTGCCTTTATAATGGTTTTGAAGATTTTAGAGCTACGAGTGAGCCTAGTAACCGTATTTTTTTTACGGTCATTTAAAGAAGAAAGTTGTTCCAATGCGCTTATTTTTAATGTGTTAAATCCTGTTTCTAAACTAACTTTACAAAAATAACAATTCTTTGTCACCTGCCACACCAAATATCCTATTAGGCGCACCGTTGATAGAACTGTCTACCACAGAGAGTACCAATATCTATGCCATGGCGCAAATCAAGGAGGGATTGGCCAAGTCTGGCAGTTGCTATACCGCTGATTTTCAGACAAATGGCAAGGGGCAACATGGACGTGTTTGGGAGAGCTCCAAGGGTCAAAACTTACTTTGTAGCTATATTTTGGAGTTAAAAACCCTGGATGCCCTCAAAAACTGGACTCCGACAGACCAAATTGGGTTTTCAGCAGCTATTGCACTTGGAGCTAGGGCCTTTTTTGCAGCATTTGCAGGATCAGAAACTAAAATCAAAAAACCAAACGATATCTATTTTAGTGACAGAAAGGCAGGGGGTATCCTCATAGAAAACCTAGTAAGAGGTCAAGAATGGACCTGGACTGTGATAGGCATTGGCATGAATATCAACCAAACTGCTTTTTCATCAGCAGCAGTGAATAGCGTATCCTCAAATCCTATTTCTTTGCAAGAGATCACCAATCAAAGTTGGGATATACAAAAATTACAAGCGCATTTAAGTGAAGCATTAAATAATGCGATTCAAGATTGGTTGATAAAGGGCGACGGAAAAACAATGGAAGCATTGGATGCATTGTGCATCGAAATAAATTAAATGACTAAAAAATAAGAACAAATGAGTATAAAATTAACAGAACATTCTAAAGGTGGTGGATGTGGATGTAAAATTTCACCAGCAATCCTTTCTGAAATATTATCGGCGCATAATGTGGGCGCAAAAACAAATGTCAAAAATTTATTAGTAGGTAACGATAGTAGAGATGATGCAGCCGTGTATCAGTTAGATGAGAAAACAGCGATGATAAGTACCACTGATTTTTTTATGCCGATTGTGGATGATGCTTTTGCTTTTGGACAAATTGCCGCAGCGAATGCAATTAGTGATGTCTATGCCATGGGAGGCAAGCCTATTTTTGCATTAGCTGTATTGGGATGGCCCTTGGCCACATTGCCCGCAAGTGAAGCTGCCAAAGTAATGGAAGGCGCACGCAAAACTTGTACAGATGCAGGTATTGTGATTGCAGGTGGACATAGTATCGACAGCCAGGATCCCATTTTTGGATTAGTAGTAAACGGACTTGTTGAGATAGAAAATTTAAAAAGAAATGATACCTCAAAGGAAGGGGATGTATTGATTTTAACCAAGCCATTAGGTGTGGGTATTATGGCGACTGCACAAAAAAGAAAAGTGTTAACGGACGAAGATTTAATTTTTTTAGTAAAGCAACTCACCACTATTAATAAAGCAGGTGCGGCTTTAGGAAAAATAAAAGAAGTGCATGCCATGACCGATGTAACAGGTTTTGGATTACTTGGACATTTAACAGAGATGATGGAAGGCAGTCATTTATCTGCAACGATTCAATACGATCAAATTCCTATTATACCTTCTGTAAGAAATTATATAGCTCAAAAAACCATCCCTGGTGCGACTGCTCGAAATTGGAGCTCATGCAGTGCTGGCGTGGTTTTAGGCCCTGGTGTAGATGAGTCAGAAGCCACATTGTTATTACCCGATCCGCAAACCAATGGAGGCTTACTCATTGCCGTTGCCCCTAGTGCACTAAAAGAAGTGCAAACTATTTTACAAGAAATGGGTATTGAATACTTTAATCCAATTGGCGAGTGCACAGCAGCAAAAGAAAAAAGAATTTACATCGATTAAATGCTTATTCAAAAATCAAGTGTCCTTTGTTTTTGATTTGATCTGGCGTGAGTTCAGCAACCAATTGAACGCCTTTGATATTTCTGATGGTGTATAAAATATCTTTTACTTTTTCATCTTCAATCCATTCCCCACGGATCCACCAGATGAAATCCATATGTTTTAATTCGGGTAATAAATACTCACCATCAAATTGATTGTGGTATACAAAATGACCAATGGTAGTATTGGGTTCATAGCCTTCGTACATTGAAAAATAATAGGTTCTATTTTTTCTTTTCAATGCAATTTCATGGTTAGGATTGAACCTGAATTCAAAGCCCATATA
>RFSD01000101.1 GCA_009924165.1 Chitinophagia bacterium
GTATGAATCAATTTGAGCCACCTATTCACTGGAATGACCATGAAGATATTGCCCAAAAACTATACGAGAAGTTTGGGGATGACTTTACAGAGTCTAAAATTTACAGAGTTCGCTTCACAGATCTTCTAGAGTGGATTTTAACCTTGCCTCATTTTGAAGGGAAAAAGGAAGAGTCTAATGAAGGTCATTTGGAGATGATTCAAAGCGCTTGGGTGTATGAATGGCGTGATAACCAAAAAAAATAATTCCTTTGCTAACAGCCTTAGAAAAAATAACTTGTTTTGTATTTGATGTAGATGGCGTTTTAACCAACGGCACTTTGATTGTGATGCCTGATGGGTTGATGGTTAGAACAATGAATATCAAAGATGGTTATGCCATTCAATTAGCAATTAAAAAAGGGTATAAAGTTTGGATCATTTCCGGAGGTTATTCCGAAGAGGTGCAAGAGCGATTAGAAAAGTTAGGGGTGGAGGAAGTGCATATGAAAGTAAAAGATAAGAAAGTACTATTAGAACAACTTTCTTTATCAGAGGGGGTGCCTTTAGAGAACATGTTGTATATGGGAGACGATATGCCTGATTTCGAAGCTATGGAGATTGTTGGTATTGCTGCTTGTCCTGCAGATGCCTGTTTTGATATTAAAAATATTTCAAGTTATAAAGCCCTCGCCAAAGGTGGAGAAGGATGTGCAAGAGAGGTGATTGAAAAAGTGCTTAAATTAAATGGCCATTGGGATCTAGTGGACCATGTTCAAGCTAAATAATCCTCCAGTGAAAAGTTTAATTCATTTTTTTAGATTAGTAAGATGGCCAAATTTGCTTTTTATCTTACTAGCAGAATCTTTATTTCATTTTTTTATTTATAAGCCACTTTACCCTAATTTGGCTTTGACTGCTGATTATTCTTTTTATTTTATTGTAGCAACAAGTATTTGCATTGCCGCAGCTGGATATATTATCAACGATTATTTCGATGTCCATTGCTGCAGCTGGTTATATTATCAATGATTATTTTGATATCAATATTGATCAAGTCAATAAGCCTAAAAGTGTTGTTGTGGGCGCCTATATTAGCAGGTGTTGGGTGATTTTTTGGCATTTAATTTTGAGTATTGGTGGGGTGTATCTTTCATTGGTTGTATTCCCATTTCAGCAATATATACATATTCATTTTTCTAATTTAGCAACCATCTTAATTTTATGGTTTTATTCCACCAATTTTAAAAGAGATTTTTTGATTGGTAATGTGGTGATTGCAGTGCTGACTGCATGGACTATCGGCGTAGTATATTTTTCTAAATTTACATTTATGCAATTGGGGCAACCAAGCAGTATGCAAGCAGCTGATTTGAGATTCTTAAAGCTTATGATACTCTATAGCAGCTTTGCTTTTATTATTACATTGATTAGAGAGGCGCTAAAAGATATGGAAGATATGATTGGGGACGAAAAATTTGGTTGCACCACAATGCCGATTGCTTGGGGCTTGCAAACTACTAAAGTGTATGTGGCTGTCTGGCTAATGGTACTTATATTGGTCTTATCAATTATTCAATTGTATGTGATTCCTTTTGGATGGTGGATTTCAATCATTTACTGTATTATTTCCATTATTGCACCACTTGTTTATGTCTTATTTAATTTAAAGCAAGCGTTTTCTAGAGAAGATTTTAATCGATTAAGTAATTTAATCAAATTTGCGATGTTGATGGGTATTTTGTCAATGGGCTTTTTTTATTTTCTCCTTTAATTTCAAAAAATGAGTGGATATATTTTAGCATCGCAGTCTCCCAGGAGAAAACAATTACTAGCATGGGCAGATATTGAATTTGATATTATCGTATCTGCAGCAGCCGAAGATTATCCTTCAGACATGGATTTGCAAGAAGTACCTGTACATATCGCCAAAAAAAAAGCAATTGCGGTTCAAGAAAAAATCAAGAATGAATTGCCAATACATCAAGGTAAGTGGATTATTGCAGCAGACACCATAGTGGTTTTAGAAAACGAAATCATTGGTAAACCAATTGATAGGGCTGATGCCATTTCAATTTTGCAAAAGCTATCAGGCAAATCACATCGTGTAATCACAGGGGTATATATCATCAATGAATCGGAGTCACGTTATTTTAGTGAAACCACATTGGTACATTTCCATCCTATCACATTATCCCAGATCGAATATTATGTAGACCAATATCAGCCTTTTGACAAAGCAGGAGCTTATGGCATACAAGACTGGATAGGTGTGGTGGGCATCCGAGGAATAGAGGGTGATTTTTACAATGTAATGGGCTTGCCAGTCAGTAAATTGTTGGGTTATCTTCCTACAACTCATTCAACGACTACAACCAAGTAAAGCTGATATCCAATTCCATGTCTGGATGAAGGCTTCTTTCTACTGGGCAGGTTCTTCCAACTCTTTCTAGGATTTCCTTTGTATGTGCATCCAAATTTAAAGCAGGCATTGTAACAGCAATGACTATTTTACCAATTCTTCTTGGCTCACTCATCATCACTTTAGTCACATCTACTTTAGCGCCATCTAATTTAATATCCATACTTTCTGCCTTGATGCCCATGGTGGTAATCAAACAAGCACCTAAACCAGTCGCAATTAAATCGGTAGGAGAAAAACGTGCACCTTGACCTTTATTGTCAGATGGCGCGTCAGTTTCAAAACTTGAACCGCTTTGTAAATGAAGGCAGGTGGTTCTTAAATTTGCATTATAGGTTACGGTTGCTGTCATATTTGTTGAATTGATGGTTTGTGATTTTGGTAAATTTACTACGAAAGGCTTAATTTAAGCACAAGTCATGTATTTTTGCAACCGATAACAGAAAAGCATGCAAGAATTACCAATTGTCCCAGCAGAACAACATATAAAAAAGCCCGATTGGTTAAGGGTTAAATTACCTATTGGAGAAAGCTATAAACATGTAAGGGGTTTAGTAGATAAACACAAATTACATACCATATGTGAGAGTGGTAATTGTCCAAATATGGGTGAGTGTTGGGGAGAAGGGACAGCTACCTTTATGATATTAGGCAATATATGCACAAGGAGTTGTCAATTTTGCGCAGTAGCAACAGGTAGACCAAAACCGGTAGAGTGGGACGAACCTCAAAGAGTTGCCGAAGCAATTTTTTTAATGAAAGTACTAAGACTGGTATCATGTTGGGCATTGGAGAAGAGAAAGAAGAAGTCATCCAAACTATGAAAGACTTAGTTGGTGTTGGTTGCGACGTACTTACAATTGGCCAATATTTACAACCAACAAAAAAACATTTACCTGTTCAAAGATTCGTTCACCCCGATGAATTTGCTGAACTCAGAACCATCGGCTATGAATTAGGCTTTGACTACGTAGAGAGTGGACCATTGGTAAGATCGTCCTATCATTCAGAAAAACACGTTATTAAGGGCTGGGGGAGAAATAAATATTTAGAAGAATTAGCATTAAAGAAATAGATTTACTCCCACATTAATGCAGAGGCGCCTAATATTGCGGCATCAGATTCTTTTAAATGACTGATTAATATTTTTACTTTATTCTGGAAGATCTCAATCAAGTTTGCTTCCATATGTTCCCTTGTAGGTTTTAAAATGAGGTCTCCCGCTCTTGTCAATCCACCAAATAAAATGATGGCTTCGGGACTTGAAAACATGACAAAGTTTGCTAACGACATACCCAAGATTTTCCCAGTAAATTCAAATACTTCTTTTGCAATTTCATCTCCCTTAACAGCAGCTTCAAACACATCTTTTGATGTAATTTCATCAATATTAATTGATCTTAATACACTAGGACGATCTGTCTGACTCAATATTTCTTTAGCAGATTCAACTACGCCAGTTGCAGAAGCATAACTTTCAAGCGATCCTTTTTTCCCTGTACCATGGTGGATTCTACCGTCTGGAATAATTACATTATGTCCTAGCTCACCCGCAAATCCATCGTGTCCATAAATCAATTGCCCATTCGCAACAATACCACTACCAACGCCTGTACCTAAAGTGATCATGATAAAATCTTTCATTCCTTTTGCCGCACCATACATCATTTCACCCACTGCTGCAGCGTTGGCGTCGTTGGTTAATTTAACGGGTACTTTAAATTTATCCTGCACCATTTTTGCAAATGGAATAATACCTTTCCAAGGAAGGTTTGGGGCATATTCAATCGTGCCAGTATATATATTGCCATTGGGAGCGCCAATGCCAATGCCTTTGATACGACCAAATCCACCTACTTTATCTATCATTTCTGATAAATGTTCATGTAATTCATCTATGAATGTGTTGACATGAAGATGTTTTTTTGTGGACATCTCGCTAGAGAATAAAACATTGCCATCTTTATCTACTATTCCAAATTTTGTTCCTGTTCCGCCGATATCGACGCCTACCACATATGATTCCATAAATGCTATTTTAATTTTTAGTGTCCACCAATATTTTCAGTTTCTTCGTAGTTGATGCCTTGTTTTTTTAATATGCCTTTTACTGCAATGGCAAAAAAGACTAAATAAGCAAAACATAAAGCAGGTACCCAGAAAGAATTGTGAATACCATAACCTGGCTGATCTAAATGGGAAGATTGCAAGTAGTCTGCTATTTTACCTTGAATTGGAGGGATAATACCACCACCTAAAATCATCATGATTAAAAAGGCAGATCCTTGTGGTGTGTACTTCCCTAAACCTGCTACAGATAAAGAGAAGATAGAAGGCCACATAATTGAACAAGCCAAACCGCCGGTTAAAAATGCATAGGTTGCAACGGTGCCTTTTGTAAAAATACCTAAGACCATCGCAATCACACCCACTAAACTAAAAATCAATAATGTTTTAGCAGGTTTATTTTGACTTAAGTAAAATGCGATGATTTGAATGAATACACAAATGATATACCAATACAATGGACTCATATCATATTGCGCAATACTGTTCAATGCAATTACAATACCAAATGCAATAATTGGAACAATGAATGTTAAATATTGTTGTGTTTTCTTTTTAAAATCAAATGCACTGATTGCACCTGCCCAACGTCCAATCATCATACTGCCCCAATACATCGAAACATAGGGTGCAATTTCTGAAGAAGAGATACTTCCAAAATCAGCTTGTCTTAATAATTCTCCTAAGTTGGATCCAATGGCAACCTCAACGCCTACATAAACAAAGATGGCCAACATACCCAAAACCAATTGTGGGTATTTCATGGCACCCCATCCTTTTTCATTTTTTTGTGCAGTAAAATTTGCGGCCAATAATCCCATCACAACAGCAGCTAAAGCACCTAAAAGCCATTTTAATCTAAAGGTCTCTAAATCATGTCGACCCATATCTGTTAAACTAGCTGGGTCAATTTTATAACTATCAAAAATGGGTACAAACATAGCAATTAAAACACCTGTCATAATCACCAATAAAGACAAGGCTTTACCAGCTGGTTCCATTGTTTCATCTGAAATACCTGCAGGCACTTTTTTAGAAAAATGGAACAGTGCAGCTGCTGCAATAAATAAGCCACCAACTGCAGTGTATAAAATAATGACTTTGTCTAAACTGAGTTGTTTGATCTGTTCGTCTGTAATGGCAGCTGCAGATCCAAATAAAGCCAGCGCAACCACAATTGGCCCAATAGATGTTCCAAATGAATTAATACCTCCACCTAAGCTTACACGACTGGTCCCAGTAGATGGATCACCTAAGGCAATTGCGAATGGTTGAGCTGCAGTTTGTTGTAAAGAGAAACCAAGGGCTACTATAAATAAACCAACCAACATACCTGTGAAAGTATTGGCATTTACAGCAACGATCATTGCTGCAGCTCCAATAGCAGAAAATAACAAACCATAAACAATACTTTTCTTGTAACCCCATTTTCCTACAAGGTCTTTTCCTCCTAGTGCTCCATAAGCAAAAAGGCCAAGTGCCCCAATATAGTAGGCCAAATAAAATGCAAAATCAATCAATTGACTTTGAAACTGATCTAATGCAAAATAATTTTTACAAAATGGAATAAAGACACTGTTTCCAGCAGCAATAAATCCCCAGAAAAAGAATACCACAATTAGGGTGGTCAGTGCGCCGGTATTGGTTGGCTGTTTTGTTTGGCTCATAGCAATCGTTTGTTTTTATCGATCCTCAAAATACTCAATTTAATT
>RFSD01000102.1 GCA_009924165.1 Chitinophagia bacterium
ATGCGACTACTTTAAGAAGTATTTTGACAGAACCAAAGAATGCTTTGATTAAGCAATACACACAATTATTTGAAATAGAAGATATCAAGTTAATAATTGATCCTGAAGTATTGGATTTCATTACAACTAAAGCAATGGAATATAAACTGGGCGCTAGAGGATTAAGAAGTATCTGTGAGAGTTTATTCACGCAAGCGATGTTTGAACTTCCTGGCACTGATACCAAAGTGTTTCATGTGACTTTAGCTTATGCTAAAAACATGTTTGATAAAAGTAAGATAAGCACTTTAAAAGTAGCCTAACCAAAAAATAATCACTTTAAAAAATAAAATTTATGCAAGAACTAATTGACCGTTTAGTCAAAGAAGCAGGTGTAACGCCAGAACAAGCAAAGCAATCAATCGAAACCATTGCTGCTTTTGTAAAAGAAAAATTTCCAATGTTAGGTGGTGCTGTAAATCAAATTTTCAAGCACAAATAACCTTCTTGCCTCATTTGGCATAGCCATTAGAACCAATCTGAGTAATTTAAATGTAATTCAATTGCATTTTATTGACTCAGATTGGTTCTTTGTTTTAAGACCATCGCTTCTGCTTCTGTGAGGTCAAACTGAATCACCATTTCTGACCAAGTCAACCTACCCTGCTGCTCTTTTCTAAGCTTTAAGATTCGCCAAACAGCCCTTTCGTCAAATATGCCAAGTGCCATCCAATCCTCAAAGCGCATGGTTTGATAAGCCATCTTTTTGGATGTCTTGGGTTGATACTTGAGATAAGGATAGATCACCTCAAAATCAAATGCAGTGATGCCGTAAACCTTCTTTAAGCTTTGAATATTGGTGAACCCGCCTGTCCATTTTTGGTAGGTTAAAATCCGTTTCACTTTATAAGCTGGCAAACCTGTAATTTGAATCCACTGCGAAGCATTGGTATTATTGATATCGATTTTTTCGGTTGCATACTTTCCCCATGAGGGACGCCTATTTTTTTTATTGTAAGTGATTGAATCTTTTGATTGAATACGCACCCATGGTAGCAATGTATTTGCTTGCAGCTCTGATAAGCCATACCACTTTAAAAGATCTTCTTTTTTATTAAACCGTCCTCCTTTTTCGCGATAATGATAGAGGGTCGTCATTTGTTTTCTGGACAATCCCAGTTGGAATCCTTGAAGACTATCCAGCAAATTTGGATCAAAATAAAAAAGGGCTTTGGATTTATATTTAGCATTGGAATAATTAGCAATATTTGAACTTGTAGCCGGCAATAAATAATGCAATAATAAACTTAATGACAAAATACAACCAAGGACAATAATACCTTTTTGCTCTTTTGATGTAAAAATGAAATAGGATTTCCAATCAAATTGCATGGTTTTTTTACAAACCTATTTTTTTTCGACATGTAAAAATGGCGTAGAAATACTTGAATTATCTATATAGTTATGACCATCCCGTCAAAAGACATTCCAATACCTTTTGGTAAACTTGGTTCCACATTGGCGTGTAACCCAATCTGGTGGCTAAAATGCGTGAAATAAGTTTGAGGAATATTTAGAGACTGCGCCATTGCAATGGCTTCGGATAAGGTGAAATGTGTTGGATGCGACTGAGGACGTAGTGCATTTAAGATGAGTACTTTTGATCCTTTTATTTGCTTTATCGCTTCGTCGGAAATATAATTTGCATCCGTGATATATGTAAAGTCTCCAATTCTGAAACCAAGTACAGGCATCTCGCGATGCATCACTTGAATCGGTGTCAATTGAATGTCCCCAATCTTAAAAGGCGTTTCATGGTCAATGGTGTGCAATTGCATTGCTGGTAGTCCTGCATCCTTATTAGCTTCAAATGCATAATAAAAGTCACGCTGAATGGCTACCTGTGTAATTGTATTTGCGTAGATAGGCATTGACTTGCCCGAGAAGAAATTAAATGGTCTAATATCATCCAATCCTGCATAATGATCTCTATGAGGATGGGTGAAAACAACAGCGTCAATATGTGTTGTTTTTGTACGAAGCATTTGATACCTGAAATCTGGTGTGGTATCAATGATGATACAGGTGGTATCGGATTCTATTTTAATGCTGGTTCTTAATCGATTGTCTCTGGGATCATCTGAAGTACATACAGGACAAATACATCCAATGAGGGGTACCCCAGTACTGGTGCCTGATCCTAGAATAGTGATTCTTAACAAAACTTGTTAGATTAAAATTTATGCTTCTGTCAATGAAATGCGCTTCACTTCCTCATATAATTTTTGAGATTCAAGCGTCAATTTATCAAAGTCGATTGTTAGTTGGGGAATCAATTCAAGTAAAGTATTGATTCTTGCTTCCAAATTTAAAAACTTGTTCAAAACCACAATTTTCTTGAATTCAAGTAAACACCAGCCGCTCTGGAAATTACCACGCTCGTAACGAACTACATATTCAGATTCACCTAAAATATCTTCTAATTTATCTAAAGTACCTTGTGTGATTTTCATAAAATTGGGCAGTTTTAAGTATGTTTTTACTTCATTTTGCTGTGCAACAAAGATAGTTTTTTTGGACCAGTAGCCATTTAAATAAAACGCAGGAGTTATTCACATTTCGTACCTTTGTCAACACATTTAGCCTATGGAATTTTTGACTCGAAAAATGATCAATGATCCAGTACATGGATTTATTACCATCAATGACCCGTTGATATTTGCCATTTTCAACCATCCTTCTTTTCAAAGATTAAGAAGGATTCAACAAATGGCTTTAGCGCAACTTGTTTACCCTGGCGCAGTACATACAAGACTGCATCATTCACTTGGTGCTTATCAATTGATGTGTATTGCCATCAATGAACTTAGAGACAAGGGTGTGGAAATTACTCCAGAAGAAGCCCAAGCAGCAAAAGCCGCTATTTTAATGCATGATATTGGCCACGGACCCTATTCACATGCATTGGAAAATGTTTTGATAAATGGAGTGCAGCACGAGGCACTTTCTTTACTCATCATGAATCAACTAAATGAAGATCCAAACCCTGTATTGAATGGTAAATTAAAAATGGCCATACAGATATTTACAAACCAATATCCTAAAACATTTTTACACCAATTAATCAGCGGACAGCTAGATGTAGACCGATTAGATTACTTATCAAGAGATAGTTTCTTCACAGGTGTAAGTGAAGGCGTGGTTGGTTATGAACGCATTTTAAAAATGTTAAATGTAAAGGACAACATTTTATTGGTCGAAGAAAAAGGTGTCAATAGTGTAGAGAAATTTTTAGTCTCCAGAATGCTGATGTATTGGCAAGTTTATCGACACAAGACTGTTATAGCTGCCGAGAATATGTTGGTTAAAATTATACAAAGAGCAAAACAATTGGCGAAAGCAAATGACCCTTCCATTGCAACCGGTGGTATTTTAGATTATTTTTTATCCAATGAATTTACCTCCATTGAAGCAATTGATTTAAAAGCCTATTGTCATTTAGATGATACAGATATTATGTTTGCTATTAAGAAATGGCAATCCCATTCAGATCCTATTTTATCTTTATTATGCAATCGATTATTAAATAGAAAAATCTACAAATGTCAATTACAATCTGAGCCCATTACCGATGCTGCCTTAAGTCAATCTTTAGAAGCAACCAAAGCGAGGTTCAATGTGGATGATGCAGATGCTGCTTTCCTATGTTTTAAAGGAGCAACAAGCAATACATTGTACAAGAATGACAGTGAGAATATCCATATTTTGCTAAAAAAGGGCGGAATTTCAACTATTTCAGAGGTGCAGAACGCATTAATTGTCGAAAGTCTTTCTACCCCAATTAAAAAATTTTACATTTGTTCATTGAACGAATAATCCCCAATTCAAAAAATAACGCAAGGTATGCTAGAATTTAGTGCCCAACAGATTGCAATGATGATTCATGGTCAAATAGAAGGTGACGCATCTGTAACTGTTCATAATTTCGGTAAAATTGAGGAAGCCACCGCTGGACAAATTTCCTTTTTAGCCAACCCTAAATATGAAGCGTTTTTGTATACGACTGCTGCTTCCATTGTCATCATTGGTGCGCAACAACAATTAAAAGAAAAAATTAAAGCAACTTTAATTAGAGTGCCTGATGCCTATGCCGCATTTGCAACCTTGCTTACAAAATATCAGGAATTAAAGACCCAACAACTAGAAGGAATTCAATCCCCTTCCTTTATTGCTCCAAGCGCTAAGATTGGTGCGAACCATTTTATTGCAGCTTTTGCCTATATCAATGAAGGCGCTACACTTGGTGAACATGTAAAAATATTTCCTAATGTAGTGATTGGAGAAAATGTAAAAATTGGAAACCATGTCACCATTTACCCAGGGGTAGTTATTTATGCAGACTGTGTTATTGGCAACCATGTTACCATTCATAGTGGAACTATTATTGGAAGCGATGGATTTGGATTTGCCCCTAAAGAGGATGGCAGTTATCAAAAAGTACCACAACTTGGTAATGTAGTCATTGAAGACCATGTTGAGATTGGTGCTAATACGACCATCGATAGAGCTACCATTGGATCAACCATTATTCGTAAAGGTGTAAAATTAGATAACCAAATTCAGATTGCACATAATGCAGAAATTGGAACCAATACAGTGATTGCTGCTCAAACAGGCGTTAGTGGTAGCACAAAAATTGGCGACAATGTAATGATTGGAGGACAGGTTGGTCTTACTGGTCATATTCATGTGGCAGATGGGGTAAAAATTGCAGCTAAAAGTGGTGTTACAAAAACAGTTAAAACGGCAAATGTGACCCTAACTGGTAACCCTGCAGCAGAACAAAAACAAAGCCTAAGAAGCCAGGTTTACGTCAAAAATCTCCCAGAATTGGAAAAAAGAGTCCAAGAACTCGAAATATTAGTGCAGCAACTGTCTCAAAAAGCATAAATCAGGCGTATTTTTGCTTTAAATCAAGCTTTTAACTAAGCTATTCTAAAATTGTTACACATGGATCAACATTTCAATCCCGACAAACAACATACTTTATGTCAAAGTGTTAGTATTAGCGGGACCGGTTTACATACTGGCATTTTAGTAGATATGACTTTGCATCCTGCAAATCCTGGTTTTGGCATTCAGTTCCAAAGGATAGATTTACCAAATCAACCGATGATTAAAGCCGATTGTGATTTAGTGACTGATACGAGCCGTGGAACAACTTTGCAAGTGGGTGATGCCAAAGTAAGCACAGTAGAGCATATCCTTGCTGCTTTAGTTGGTTTAGGTGTTGACAATCTTTTGATTGAATTAAATGGACCAGAAATTCCAATCATGGATGGTAGCTCTACTCAATTCATTGAAGCAATAGAGAAAGTAGGTGTACTAGAACAAGATGCTGCAAAAGCATGGTACAGTATTGATGAAAATATTTTTCATTATGACGAGGATAAGCGTGTAGAGATGGTAGCATTGCCTGCATTAGATTATCAAATCACCACACTGATAGATTTTAACAGTCCAGTATTAGGCACGCAACATGCAGCACTTAAAACAATCAAAGATTTTAAATCAGAAATTGCACCATGTAGAACTTTTTGTTTTTTACATGAATTAGAAACGCTCTTAGAACATGATTTAATCAAAGGTGGTGATATCAATAATGCGATTGTAGTAGTTGATAAACCTGTGACTGATGAAGAAATGGGCCGCTTGGCCAAAGTATTCAAAAGAGATAAAATTGAAGTAAAAAGCGAAGGCTATTTAAATAATTTAGAATTAAGATTTCCAAACGAACCTGCACGTCATAAATTATTAGATGTGGTTGGTGATTTAGCATTGATAGGCTATCCAATTAAAGCAAGAATCATAGCCAATCGTCCTGGACATAGTAGCAATGTAGAATTTGCGAAGAAAATAAAGCAGTACATCAAAAAAAATAAAAATATTAAAGATGTGCCTGTGTATGATCCAAGTGCGACACCTGTTTATACTTTAGAGCAAATAGAAAAAACTTTACCACATCGTCATCCTTTTTTATTGGTAGATAAAATCATTGAATTAACAGACACTTCGATAGTGGGTGTAAAGAATGTGACATTCAATGAATGGTTTTTTCCAGGACATTTCCCAGGCAATCCAGTAATGCCAGGGGTTTTACAAATTGAGGCA
>RFSD01000103.1 GCA_009924165.1 Chitinophagia bacterium
CGGTATAAATAAGAATAGGTAATTTTTTAGTTTTTAAGATTGAAATTGCTTTAATCACTGCCAATAGTTCCATTCGATTATTGGTGGTATATTTATAAGCCTCGGCGATCTCCTTGACCTTCTCGCCCCATATCAAAATGGCACCAAAACCACCCGGTCCTGGATTGCCTCTTGCCGAGCCGTCAGTATAGATAATTATTTTGTCCATGGATACCTTTCTTGGTCGAAAGCAAGATACAATAATTTGATTAGTTAAGGCTATTTCATTGAATTTGTAATTATCTTTAGCGCCATTCGAAACAAGATTGAATATGATTGAAAAATTGAATTTCCATTTAAGATACAAGACCAATTTTGGTCAAACCATTTACATTACTGGCAACCACCCTTTATTAGGCAATGGCAATATCGAAGCGGCAGTTCCAATGGTTTATTTGAATGAGGATTATTGGGTCTTGCATTTAGCGACAAAAGGATTGTTGAAGTCCGAAACGATTTACTATAGTTATTTTATTCAAAATGCGGACGGGACTAGAATTTTTGATTGGGGTTCAGATAAATCCATTATCGTAGATCAATTGAACACAAAGGAATTGGTTTTGATAGATGCTTGGAATTTTACTGGGTACATTGATAATGCTTTTTATACGGCACCTTTTGCAAATGTGTTGTTACAAAGTAAGGGCATTCAAGTAAAACCAGCCCATCCAAAAAATGCAACGCATATCTTTAGAGTGAAAGCACCTTTACTAACCACTAATCAATCAATATGCATCATTGGAGAGGCTAAGGAAATTGGAGGTTGGGATGCCACTAAAGCATTGCCATTAAATAAAATAATAGATCAACCTTATTATGAAATTGCTTTGAATTTAAGTAAATGCGATTTTCCTTTGGTGTATAAGTTTGGTATTTATGATATGGAACAAAAAAAGTTTGTTTCATTCGAATCTGGCAACAATAGGGTATTGTATGAACCAGTTAGTAAAAATAAATTAGTGGTTGTCCAAGATGGATTTGCACAGGTAGGACACATTCAATGGAAAGGAGCAGGTGTTGCCATTCCAGTTTTTTCATTAAGGTCTAAACAAAGCATCGGTGTTGGAGAATTTAGTGACATTAAATTATTGGCAGATTGGTCTAAAAAAATTGGTTTAAAATTAATTCAGCTATTGCCAATCAATGATACGACGGCAACACATCGTTGGATGGATTCTTATCCCTATGCAGCGATTTCGGCTTTTGCTTTACATCCAATGTATATTCGACTGTCTGAATTGGTGGATACGGATCAAGCGCATTTAATTCAAGATGCAGTGGATCAACAAATTGCATTGAATAATTTGTCAGTGGTAGATTATGAAGCAGTGCTGTCTGTGAAGTGGAAAGCACTAAAAGCAGTGTATGCTGTCAATGGGAAAAGAGATTTAGCGACAACTGCATTTAAACAATTCTTTAAAGACAATCAAGCCTGGCTGGTACCATATAGTGCATTCTCTTATTTAAGGGATTTGCATGGGTCTGTAGATTTTAATGCATGGCCTAGTCATGCTACATTTAATGCAGCAGAAATTGACCAATTGGCAAATCCAAAATCAAAGACATATTCCGAAATCGCCTTCTTTTATTTTGTTCAATTTCATTTACATCTTCAATTAAAAACAGCAACTGATTATGCACACGCACAGGGAGTTGTATTAAAAGGAGATATTCCTATCGGGGTATATCGCTTTGGTGCAGATGCATGGCAACATCCTCATTTATTTCATATGGATAAGCAAGCCGGCGCGCCACCGGATGATTTTGCCGTATCGGGACAAAATTGGGGTTTCCCTACATACAATTGGGACCAGATGGCTGCAGATGGTTTTGCTTGGTGGAAGTCAAGGTTTGATCAAATGAAATACTATTTTGATGCATTCAGGATTGATCATATTTTAGGTTTTTTTAGAATTTGGAGTATTCCAATGCATGCTGTAGAAGGCATCTTGGGTCATTTTGTTCCAGCGATTCCAATAAGCATCAATGAACTAAATACAAAAGGGATTGCTTTTGATCACTATCGATTCACCATGCCTTATATCAATGAAACTATTTTATTTCAAGTATTTGGTTATGATAATAATTATGTCAAGTCAAATTTTCTTGAATCAATAGGAGACGAACATTTTGCATTGTTGCCAGCATTTAAAACACAACGCGCAGTGGAAGCGTATTTTGAACAACAGGATCAAACAGCATTCAATAGCAAAATAAAAAAAGGACTATACGATTTAATTTCAAATGTTATTTTGCTTGAAGGGGAACAGCCTCAAACCTATCATTTTAGATTTAATATTGGACATACAAGTTCCTTTAATCATTTAAATAAAAGCACGCAGAATAAATTGCATGAATTGTATGATGACTATTTTTTTAAGCGTCAGGATGCTGTATGGGAGAAAGAAGCCATGAAAAAGCTACCTATGTTAAAGCGCTCTACGAATATGTTAATCTGTGGGGAAGATCTTGGTTTGGTCCCATCCTGTGTGCCACATGTCATGTATCATTTGGGCATGCTGAGTTTAGAAGTGCAAAGAATGCCAAAAGCAAATCATAAAACTTTCTTCCATCCGAATGACGCACCATATTTAAGTGTGGTCACACCTTCGTCACATGATACAAGTACGATAAGAGGATGGTGGGAGGAAGATCCCGCAAAAACTCAGCAGTTTTATCAGTATGAAATGGGTCAACAAGGTAAAGCGCCAGTCTATTGTGAAGGATGGATTAATAAAGCAATTTTATCGCAACATTTATATTCCCCTGCCATGTGGGCCATCTTCCAATTACAAGATTTTTTGGGTATCGATGAGTCTCTAAGAAGATCAGATCCAAATGAAGAACGCATTAATGTTCCTGCAAATCCCAAACATTATTGGAGGTATAGAATGCATATCAATTTAGAACAATTAATAGTAGAAGAACAATTTAATCAAACATGGTTTCACTTGATCCAATCAAGTGGTAGGTCATAATTAAAATTAATACAAGTGCAATTAGATTTTTGGGAACAAAGTTTACCTTTCGAGTATCCTTTTACCATTTCAAATGGTAGAACAAAGACCCATCAACATAGTTTGATGGTGCGTTTGTCACTGGGTAATTGGTCAGGATTTGGAGAGGCCCCTGCGATTGTATATTATAATGTAACTGTTGCAGATATGATGGAACAGTTGGAAAAGCAAAGAAAATTAATAGAAAAATTTGCATTGATTGACCCAGAAAGATTTTGGCATTTTTTACATCATCTTTTTCCAAATGATCCTTTTTTAGTTTGTGCATTGGATATGGCTGGATGGGATTTATGGGGTCAGATGAAAAAACAACCATTGCATCAATTGTGGAATACACAATGGGCTACTGAGGGAAATGCACTACCTCCAATTTGTGATTACACTTTAGGGATAGACCCTATAGAAAAGATGGTACAAAAGATGGAAGCACATCCATGGCCTATTTATAAAGTGAAAGTTGGAACGGAATATGATATAGAAATGATTACTGCCCTAAGAAAACATACTGATAAACCTATTCGTGTAGATGCCAATGCGGGATGGACAACCGAGGAAGCACTCTTAAAAATTCCAGTACTGGCTCAGCTAGGCGTAGAACTAGTTGAACAACCTTTAGCAAAAGACAATTGGGAGGGTATGGCGCAATTGAAACAACAAGCAATTTTGCCCTTATTTGCAGACGAGTCCTGTGTGCATGAAAAAGATGTGGTCACTTGTGCCAATTATTTTGATGGCATCAATATTAAATTGACAAAATGCAGTGGGTTGACCCCAGCTTTGCGCATGATCAAAGAAGCCCGTGACTTGGGATTGAAAGTAATGATGGGAAGTATGAATGAATCGGTGATTGGTTCTGCTGCTATTGCACAATTTTTACCTCAATTAGATTATGTGGATATGGATGGCCCATTATTAATGACCCAATTAAATGGGGTAGGATTGAACTATAGTTTTAACAATCAAAATGGGATGATTGAGCCATTGATGCATCCAGGATTAGGCGTTGCATTTAGAATGCCATTTGAAAAATAATTCACATGACACCAGAACGTACCGAGAAATTATTAAAAGTATTACATCAACGTCAGGCTAATTTGACGCTGATTATGGAGAATGTGCAAGATCCGCATAATATATCTGCAGTGCTAAGAACCTGCGATGCAGTGGGGATACAAGATGTTTATGTATTGAGTACAGAATTACCTAGGTATAAACATTTTGGGTATAAAAGTAGCAGCAGTGCCATTAAGTGGTTAACGATTCACGAATACGATGATGTTCAAAAATGCGTTGCAGATGTACGTAAAAAATTTAAAACTATTCTTACCACGCATTTGTCAAGTGATGCGATTGATTTACATGCAATAGATTTTACCCAATCTGTCGCATTGGTTTTTGGCAATGAACATGACGGTGTATCAGATGAACTTCGTGGTTTGGCAGATGGTAATTTTATCATCCCGCAAATGGGAATCATACAGAGTTTAAATATATCAGTGGCTTGTGCAGTGACGATTTATGAAGCAATGCGTCAAAAAAGAAATGCAGGACATTATGATCATTGTAGCTTACCTGCAGAACAGCTTGCTCAATTAAAAACGGAGTGGGGATTTGAAGAAGCAGAATAATTACTTCCAATATTACTTTAATCTTTCCTAGCCTTACATTTGTTCAGGAACCTCAATACCTAAAACTTGCATTGCTTGCTTTAATGTGGCTGCTGTTAAAATACCTAATTGGATTCTTAAATTTTTCTTGTCTTCGGTTTCTGCATTTGCAATAGAAAGCTCTGCATAAAAGCTATTGAATAATTTAGCTAGGTTAAATGCATAGATCGCCAATTTAGAAGGGTCTAATGCCTCTGCAGCCTCATTCAGTTCTGCTGAGAAATTAGCCAATTGCATTGCAAGTGCTTTTTCGAGAGGCAACAATGAACTACCTAAATCATGCACTTTAGTACCTGTTTTTCTAAGGATACTTTTAATTCTTGCATGGGTGTATTGAATGAATGGGCCAGTGAAACCATGAAAGTCAATACTTTCCTCTGGATTAAAGATCATTTTCTTTTTAGGATCTACTCTTAATAAAAAGAATTTTAAAGCACCCAATCCAATGGTTTTGTATAATTTTTCTAATTGAGTAGCACTAAAGTCATCTACTTTTCCTAAAGACTCAGTTTTTTCTTTTGCAATTTGAATCATACCATCAACTAAATCATCTGCATCCACCACCGTGCCTTCTCTGCTCTTCATTTTGCCTGTAGGTAATTCCACCATCCCATAACTTAAATGGTAGATACCATCTGAGGCAGGTAATTGTATTTTTTGACAAATCAATTTCAAAACTTTGAAATGGTAGTTTTGTTCGTCACCCACCACATAAATACTTGCATCGGTATTGAATTCTTTTTGCTTGAGTTCAGCTAGGCCAATGTCTTGGGTAATATATACCGAAGTGCCATCTTTTCTTCTTACAATTTTTTCGTCTAAACCTTCGCTCGTTAAATCAATCCACACTGAACTATCGTCTTTTTGATAGAATACTTTTTTTGATAAACCTTGATCCACTAAATCCTTCCCTAATAAATAGGTATTGCTTTCGTAATAAGTTTTGAAAAAATCAGAACCAATTTTTTTATAGGTCACATCAAATCCGGCATACACCCATTCGTTCATGCGTTTCCAAAGCTCCATGGTGGCTGCATCGCCTTGTTCCCATTTCAATAACATGGCTTGCGCCGCTTTTTGAATAGGGGCTTCTTGCTCAGCAAGTTCTTTGGACATGCCGCCAGCAATTAGAGTTTCAATTTCTGCTTTGTAAGCATCATTGTATTTCACATAATAATCACCCACAAAATGGTCACCCTTCATATTGGTACTTTCGGGTGTTGCACCATTTGCAAATAATTGCCATGCAATCATGCTCTTACAAATATGAATCCCTCTATCATTGACGATACAAGTTTTAACTACATTATTGCCTTGTAGTTTCAATATTTCAGCAATACTCCAACCTAAAAAGTTATTTCTAAGATGTCCTAAGTGTAAAGGTTTATTGGTATTAGGGGAGGAATACTCCACCATGATTTTTTT
>RFSD01000104.1 GCA_009924165.1 Chitinophagia bacterium
TATTATGTCATTCCCTATTTTTACAGGTTTGACAAAAAAAGCCCCGGAACAAGTCCGAGGCTATATTTTAAAGCGACCTAGGTCGAGTAAATTACTTTACTTCAACTTCAGCACCTGCTTCTTTCAATTTACCAGCGATTTCATCAGCTTCTGCTTTAGATACACCTTCTTTAACTGCTTTTGGAGCACCATCCACTAAATCCTTAGCTTCTTTCAAGCCAAGACCAGTTAAATCTTTAACGACTTTAACTACGTTTAATTTGCTCGCACCACCGCTTACCAAGATAACATCAAATGCTGTCTTTTCTGCTGCTGCTGCTGCACCACCACCACCACCTGCTGCAACTACTACTGCTGCTGCTGCTGGTTCAATACCGTAATCAGCTTTTAATACATCAGCTAATTCTTGTACTTGCTTTACTGTTAAGCTTACTAATTCTTCAGCTAGTTTTTTTACGTCTGCCATTTTGTTTCAATTTTTTCCGCTTTCAAAGCAATTGCTCCAGCGGAAGGTTTAAAAAAATTATGTAACAATATAAAAACAGAAACTCATTCGAGTCTTCTGAAATTAACTATTTTTTGATGGAAATTTCCTCCCCCATCACAAGGTGCCATTAAGCCTCTGGAGCTACTTCTGCTGCAGGTGCTTCTGGAGCTGCTGCAACTTCTGCTGGAGCTTCAGCTACTGCTACCTCTACCGCTGCTGCTACAACTTCCGTCTCGGTTTTTGGACTTCCGTTTTCAGCATGGTTTAATAAAGCAGCAATTACGCGCTTAGCAGGAGATTGTAACATTCCAAGTACTTCACCGATGATCACAGCTGGATCTTTAGGATTTTCAGAAAACATTAATGCAGTTACATTATTTAATGATTCATACAAACCTGCATACTTCTCACTGTCCAAATTTTCAAGTGCCTTACGGATCAAAGTGTTTTTAGCCACTTTCATTTCAACTTGCTTATTAAAACAAGTACGACGTAAGTTTGAAATTTGTTCAACGCTCAAAGATTCTGTATCTGTGATATAGAAGTTATTATATTGACTGAATTTTCCTTTTAGGATTTCAATCACTTCATTTTTTTGATCTTTGGTCATAACTAAATTATTTTTTTACCCGGGTCATTTCCTTGCGGATCACCAGGACTAGTTGATTAATGATTTTGTTTCTAAAGTAATACCAGGGCTCATTGTTGAAGCCATGCTAACACCTTTTACATAAGTTCCTTTTGATGCAGATGGTTTTAACTTAACGATCGCATTAATTAACTCAGCACTGTTTTCAGCAATTTTTTCTGGAGTGAAAGAGATACGACCAATAGATGCATGAACGATACCCGCTTTATCTACTTTGAATGCAATCTTACCACCTTTAACTTCATTTACTGCTGCTGCAACATCATTTGTTACAGTACCAGTTTTTGGATTTGGCATTAAGTTACGAGGTCCTAAAACTTTACCTAATTTACCAATCTTAGGCATTACAGCTGGTGTTGCGATGATTACATCCATATCTACCCAACCGCCTTCGATTTTTGTTACAAACTCATCTAAACCTACATAATCAGCACCTGCTTCTCTTGCTGCTGCTTCTTTATCTGGAGTACAAAGTACTAATACTTTTTTTGTACGACCAGTACCATGCGGTAAAGAAACAGTACCACGAACTTGTTGGTCTGCTTTTTTAGGATCTACTCCTAAACGGATGTGTAAATCTACAGAGCTATCAAACTTTGTACAGTTAATTTCTTTTACTAATTGTGAAGCTTCTTTAAGGGAATAAAATTTATTCTTATCCACCTTTGCTGCAGCGTCTTTTCTTTTTTTAGTCAATGACATGTTCATTAATATTTAAGGTGAATAAAATTAGTTTTCCCAAGGTGCTTTTCCATCAACAGTAATACCCATTGAACGCGCAGTACCAGCAACCATTTTCATAGCGCTGTTTACAGTAAATGCATTCAAGTCTTCCATTTTATCTTTTGCGATAACTTCAACTTGATCCCATGTTACTTTACCTACTTTGTCACGGTTACTTTCTTTAGAACCTTTTTGGATTTTAGCAGCTTCCATTAATTGAACTGGAGCTGGTGCAGTTTTGATAACGAAGTCAAAAGACTTGTCTGAATAAACTGTAATTAAAACAGGAACAACTTTTCCTTGTTTGTCTTGAGTTCTAGCATTGAATTGCTTACAAAACTCCATGATGTTAACACCCTTAGAACCAAGTGCTGGACCTACTGGAGGAGCTGGATTCGCAGCACCACCTTTCACTTGCAACTTAACGTAGCCAGAGATTTCTTTAGCCATTTTGTTATGTTTTTTTGGTTAAGCGTCGGACCAATAGGGTCTCGACTCCCAAATACCCACAATTCGAAAACTGTGAATTGGATGGCAAAGGTAGGATTAGATTGGCTTTTAGCCAAATTTTTAATGAGATAATTAGCTAAAATGGCCCATTTTGGCAAAAAAAATCCCCCCATTTGCATGGAGGGACTCTTTACCTTTTTCCTTCTAACTCAGTTTCTCTACTTGCATGAAGTTTAATTCAACAGGAGTAGATCGACCGAATATTTTTACGGTCACTTTCAATTTCTTCTTTTCTTCATTCACCTCTTCTATGACACCATTGAAGTCATTGAAAGGTCCCTCAATTATTTTGATCGTTTCTCCCAAAATGAATGGTTCGCTGATTGATCCGCCCATGTCGTTCATCTCATCAACCTTACCTAACATTTTGTTTACTTCCGACTTTCTTAAGGATA
This sequence comes from Chitinophagia bacterium, assembly GCA_009924165.1. Classification (GTDB taxonomy): domain Bacteria; phylum Bacteroidota; class Bacteroidia; order Chitinophagales; family Chitinophagaceae; genus Sediminibacterium. Next base: position 2,765 of record RFSD01000104.1, read on the forward strand.
TAATGTTCCCTTTTGACCCTTTACCATCTGTCAAAAAGTGCATCACATTGGTGATGTTGCTAATATGCATTACAATATCATCTGCTATAGTAGCTTTATTATCAACCACTTCCATCATCACATACCCAGGGAAATAGTTTTTCTCGCGCATCACTTTTTTACCGTTTTGCACTTTATACACTTTTTCCATTGGTAAGAAAACTTGCTTGATCACATTAGTCCATCCGTTTCTAATGATATCCTTATCAAGGTATTCCTTAATCTTTTTTTCTTTGCCACTTACCACACGCAATACATACCATTTTGTATCTGGACCTGCAGGTGCAGCTGTAATTGGTGTGTCTATTGCTTGTATTTCTGTTTCCATGTTTACTTAAATAAAGAGTAAATCAATTTTAATAATTGGTTACTTGAAAAATCCATTGCCCATACCAAAGCAGTAATGATAACCGTGGCCACCAATACAATCACAGTACTTTGCTGTAAATTAGCCCATGTAGGCCAAGTCACTTTTTCTTGTAATTCTAAGTAGCTGTCTCTAAAGTAGTTGCCTATTTTGTTCATAATATTGCTGTTTGTTCGCAGATAAATTTTACTAAAGATAGCAAATTTTCTTTGCACGGGCACTAGGATTCGAACCCAGATCAAAGGTTTTGGAGACCCGTATGCTACCGTTGCACCATGCCCGTATGAACCAAAAGTCTCTGGTCAAAGCGAATGCTTGAACCAAAGACTTTCAGTTATATGTTAAGTTAAATTACTTAATGATTTCAGTAACTTGACCAGCTCCTACAGTTCTTCCACCCTCACGGATAGCGAACTTAAGACCTTTTTCCATTGCGATAGGTTGAATCAACTTTACAGTGATACTCACGTTATCTCCTGGCATTACCATCTCAGTGCCTTCTGGTAAAGAACACTCTCCAGTTACGTCCGTAGTACGGAAGTAGAATTGAGGACGGTATTTATTAAAGAATGGAGTATGACGTCCACCTTCTTCTTTTGACAATACATAAACTTCAGCTTTGAAGTCTGTATGTGGAGTGATCGATTTAGGTGCACAGATTACCATACCACGACGGATATCTTTTTTCTCGATACCACGTAATAATAAACCTGCGTTATCACCAGCTTGACCTTGATCCAATAATTTTTTAAACATCTCAACACCTGTTACAGTAGAGCTCATTGGAGTTTCCATCAAACCTACGATTTCACATGCCTCACCAACTTTGATGATACCACGCTCAATACGACCAGTAGCAACTGTACCACGACCTGTGATCGAGAATACGTCCTCTACAGACATCAAGAATGGTTGATCAACTGGACGTGGAGGCAATGGAATGTAAGAATCTACAGCATCCATTAACTCAGTTACTTTATCAACCCATTGTTGCTCACCGGCTAAAGCACCAGTTGCAGAACCACGGATGATTGGTGTGTTGTCACCATCAAAACCATAAGAAGTTAATAAATCGCGGATTTCCATTTCAACTAAGTCTAACAATTCTGGATCATCTACTAAGTCTACTTTGTTCATGAACACAACGATTTGAGGTACACCAACCTGACGAGCTAACAAGATGTGCTCTTTAGTTTGTGGCATAGGACCATCAGTAGAAGCAACTACTAAGATCGCTCCGTCCATTTGAGCAGCACCAGTGATCATGTTTTTAACATAGTCAGCGTGACCTGGACAGTCAACGTGCGCATAGTGGCGCGTATCAGTTTGGTATTCTACGTGTGCTGTATTGATAGTGATACCACGCTCTTTTTCTTCTGGCGCACCATCAATTTCATCGTAGTTTTTCTTTGCAGCTAAACCTCTCTTAGACAATACGTCTGTGATGGCAGCTGTTAATGTTGTTTTACCATGGTCAACGTGGCCAATGGTACCAACGTTTACGTGAGGTTTCTCCCTCTTAAAGGTCTCTTTAGACATCTTTATTTGTTTTTGTTTTTTTTATAATTGCTGTCAATAGACCACCGAGTCCATCGACCATAGCTTTCTTTTTTTTATCAACCAAATCCTTTTGAGCCGTTGATGAGAATTGAACTCACGACCTCTTCCTTACCAAGGAAGTGCTCTACCACTGAGCCACAACGGCCATTCTCATCAAGTAACTGGAGCGGGAGACCAGGCTCGAACTGGCCACCTATAGCTTGGAAGGCTATCGCTCTACCAAATGAGCTACTCCCGCTTTTATCAAAATTCAAAAGAACTCAATTTCACACGATTGCTTATTTGGAGAAGCAATATACGTAAAATTTTGTGGGCAGAGTAGGGTTCGAACCTACGTACTCGTGAGAGAACAGATTTACAGTCTGTCGCCTTTAACCACTCGGCCATCTGCCCGAAACACTTTTGAGCCGGAAATGGGACTCGAACCCGCGACCTGCTGATTACAAATCAGCTGCTCTACCAACTGAGCTATTCCGGCTAATTCATTCCAATACATAAAAGAGCACTCCCAAATTTTGGGATGGCAAAGGTAATGGAATTCTTTATTTATCAAAATTTTAGAGGAAATTTTTATCCCAAAAATCAAAAAATGTTTAGAAATCAATGAAATAGAGAGCAAATGGGGAGTTAAAGACAAAAAAAGAGGCCCATTTGGACCTCTCTGATGTTGTAAAATACAAAATTATGCAGCTAGTTTTTCTTTTTTCTTTTTCAACTGATTGATCACTGATTCAAATGCATGCTCAAAAGAACTTTCAAATGATTTTGAAGTGGATTTTACAAAGCAATCTTGCTTTGGAATATGAATTTTAATTTCTACTACTTTGTCCTTGATGGCATGTACTAAATTATCTAATTTTAAGAAGACCTCTACCCTCGTAATTCGGTCGTGAAAAGTGGCCAGTTTTTCTAATTTTTTTTGCACAAAATCTAATAGCTTTTCGTCTGCATCAAAGTGCACTGTCTGAATGTTGATGTTCATAGGATTAATTTTTAAAGAAGTTGAAAAATTAAGAACTGATCAGCGTAGCATGCCATCGCGCTGCTTAAGTAAGTTACTATAAATTCAAAATGCAAATAATAATACTGCCCTTTTTTTAAGAAAACTTTATGCTTTGGGATGTGCTTTAGTAAAAACGGCTTTTAATTGGTCAATTGTATTGTGCGTATATACCTGAGTAGCAGCCAAACTACTGTGGCCTAGCAGTTCTTTGACTGCATTCAAATCTGCCCCATTATTCATTAAATGGGTGGCAAAACTATGTCTTAAAATATGGGGACTTTTCTTTTGCAAGGTAGTAACTTGGCCAAGGTACTTTTTAACAAAACTATAAACGGCTCTTGGCTGCAACATTTTAC
>RFSD01000105.1 GCA_009924165.1 Chitinophagia bacterium
GTAAAAGATTTCTTTTTTAAATTTTACAGACCCAATAATGCTATCCTTGTGGTGACTGGAAACACTACTACGGAACAAGTAAAAACATTGGCTGAAAAATGGTTTGGTCCAATTCCTGCAGGCGAAGCTTATCATAGAAATTTACCAAAAGAACCGGTGCAAGAAAAAATGAGGTCGTTGGAAGTGCATGCAGATGTACCGATGGATATGTTGATGATGACATGGCATATGGGCGGCCGATTTGATGCAGGATACCATGAGACAGATTTGATTACGGAGGTATTAGGTGGAGGTGCTTCTGCAAGATTGTATGAGCAATTGATTAAAGTAAAACAATTGTTTTCTTCCATAGATTGCTATCATTTTGGCACAATTGATCCAGGCTTATTGGTGATTGAAGGTAAATTGGTTAAAGGTGTGAGCATGTCTGTTGCAGAAAAAGCTGTGTTAGAAGAAGTAGAGAAAATTAAACAAGAACTACTGCCTCAAAAAGAAGTACAAAAAGTGATTAATAAAACAGAAAGTATTATTTGCTTCGAAGATATGAGTATCATGAATCGTGCGCATAGTTTGGCTTTTTATGAATTGTTAGGCGACGCAGAAATGATGAATCAAGAATTGGAAAAGTATCAAGCCATCACACCAGAAAGGATACAAGCCACTGCTAATGCTATCTTCCAAGATCGCAATAGAAACACTTTATATTATTACAGTAAAAATTAAAAAATGGCATTAGACAGAATAAAAGCGCCGTTGATCAAGGATGCCGTTGATTTTGATATCCAATTAAAACCATACCAGCATTTCACATTAGACAATGGAGTAGAAGTATATAGTTACGAAGGTGGTGCAGAGGAAGTGATGATGATGGACTTAGTGTTTTTCGCTGGTAATTGCTATGAAGAAAAAAATTGGGTTGCAGCAGCGACTAATTTCTTATTAAAAAATGGTACACATCAAAAAACTGCTTTTGAATTAAATGACCATTTTGAATTTTATGGGGCATATGTGAATCGAACTTGTTACAATGAAACAGCGACCATTAATTTACATACGCTTTCAAAACATTTTGAAGCACTCTTACCTGTAGTGAGTGAATTGGTTACTGATTCAAATTTTTCAGAAGAAGAATTAAAGATCTACCAACAAAATCAACTTCAAAGATTGACATTGAATTTAAAGAAGAGTGATTTTATTGCCAATAGATTAATTGATGAATATTTGTTTGGCATCAATCATCCATATGGCACCTATTCTACAGAAGCTTCATTCAAAAATCTTACGCGCGAGGATCTAGTACAATTTTATGATCGTTTTTATAAGCATGGTAAAGCGGTTGTGTTCATGGCAGGCAAGTTTCCTAAAAACATGCAAAGCTTAATGAATAAATACATTGGTGCTTTACCATTGAATCAACAAGCATTGCCTAGTTATGAGCATCCAATTATTTCTGCAGCAACAAAAAAATATTCGATTGTAAATGATGCTAGTTCTGTGCAAGGGTCTATAAGAATGGCAAGAAGATTCCCCAATCGACACCATCCAGATTTTCCTGGAACACAAGTGTTGAACAATGTATTGGGTGGATTTTTTGGATCAAGGTTGATGCGTAATATTAGAGAAGACAAAGGATATACTTATGGCATACATAGTTATTTACAGAACCATGTACAAGAATGTGCCTGGATGATTAGTACCGATGCAGGAAAAGATGTCTGTGGTGCAACCATTGAGGAAGTGTATAAAGAGATGGCCATCCTGAGAAATGAAAAAATAGAGGAGGCCGAGTTGAAATTGGTAAAAAATTATATGTTGGGTGCCTTATTGGGGGACTTAGACGGACCCTTCCAAATCATGAATCGATGGAAGACCTATTTGTTGAACGATTTAGACATCACTTATTTTAATAAAACCATCGAAACGGTACGTGCAATCCAACCGGATGACTTACAACAATTGGCCAATCAATACCTGCAACCCGAAGATTTTTATGAATTAGTCGTGTATTAGTAACACTTATTTTAAAAGAAAGTACAAATTTTCATCCCTATAATAAACCAACTATCTCTTATTTAGGCCGGTTTATAAATATATTTCAAACGCTAAATACTGATAATCAGCTATTTAGCGTTTTTAATTTTAGAGTACCTTAAAAAACTTGGTACTATGTGATGCATAGTACCTTAAATAACCTTAGTTTTGTGTTATAAATTATTACCATGGATATTCAAAACACACAAAGTCAGATGCGCAAGGGCGTTTTGGAGTTTTGCATATTGTCCATCATTCAACAAGGGGAGGTTTATCCGAGTGATATTGTTGAGCAAATGAAAGCGGCCAATCTGCATATTCTAGAAGGTACATTGTACCCACTATTAACAAGATTAAAAAATGCGGGCTTGCTCAATTACCGTTGGGTAGAAAGTATCAGTGGTCCGCCAAGAAAATATTTTGTGATGACAGAGGAAGGTCAAAAAGCTTGTGAGGTCTTACAAAAAACTTGGAATGAAATGACGACATCGGTCGATACCATTATCACTCCAAAAGCTAACCCGATTGTTCACCAAGCAGATGCTGCTCAATAAATATCAGACTATGAAAAAAGTAATTAATATCAATTTCCAAGGCCGCATTCTTCCGATCGAAGAAATGGCTTATGAAAATTTGAAACTATATATAGAAAGTTTAAGAACCTATTTTGAGCTAGAAGAAGGTAAGGACGAAATCATCAATGACATTGAATGTCGTGTGGCTGAATTATGCGAAGACCGTCTTAAAAAAGGCGCCGTTTGTATTTCTGAGGAAGACATTGATTTAATCATTTCAAGTATTGGTCGTCCTGCTGATTTTGATGCACAGGAGGGCTTTGAAGCGAATACAAATGCCGGATCCAATCAATCACAAGCTAATGCTCAAAACACTGATGGCCAAACTTATCAAAAAAGATTGTACCGTGACGAGCAAAATAAAGTGTTAGGTGGTGTGTGTGCTGGTATTGCCAATTACTTAAACTTAGATCCAATCATTATTCGAATTTTGTGGATCCTACTTTTTGGTATTTCATTTTTTGCTTACCTATTGTTATGGATTGCTGTACCGAGCACCTCTGTAAAAGAAGTGGGGGGTATTCGTAAAAGATTATTTAGAGATCTTGACAAAAAAGTAATAGGTGGGGTATGCGCAGGGATGTCTAAATACTTTGGTGTGCAAGTAAGCATCGTTAGAGTGTTGTTTTTGTTACCTACTATTTTATTAATTTTTAATTGGAATCATTTTCATTTATTTCAATTTTGGGAGTTTGACGATTTCAATAACTTTTTTGATGTGACCTTTATGCCAGGTGCCATTTTTGTATACATCGTTTTATGGTTGGTATTGCCAGAAGCAAGAACCAGTGCCGACAAATTAGAAATGATGGGCGAGAAAGTAGATATCAATAGTATCAAGAATGCGATTCAAACAGATTTAGAAGGATTTGGTAAAAGAGCTAAAACTTGGGGAACTAGCTTTGACAAAAAACAAGGATCTGCTGCAGAAAACAGCAGTACTAAAAACGATGCTAGCGGTTTAGATCAAAGAAAAGGATGCTTCTATTATTTTGGAAGAACCATTACCATTTTGATGAAAGCATTTGTATACTTTATCCTTGGCATCATTACTATTTCTGTGCTTGCTGCTTTATTTGGTGTTGGAGTTGCAACTACTGGTTTATTGCCATTGAAGAAATTCATTTTAGAAGACGGCTTACAGTCTTGGGCATTTATTGGAACCATTTTATTTTTTATATGGGTACCAGTGATAGGTATTGTAACTGCGATTATCCGCAAAATTGCAGGATTTAAGAATTCCAATATTTGGGTGAGATCTAGCTTTATTGCTCTATGGGTGCTTGGTTGGGTTTGTTTATTTTATTTCTTTAGCAGTTTAGGCAATAGTTTTTCTAAGCATAATCAGCCTATTGAAAAAAGCATTGCTTTAGTAAATCCAGCTGTGGACTATTTAGAAGTGACTGCTTCTCCAAAAATGAAATACTACGAACAAAGATGGTTTAATATCGAACCATTCCAATTTTTAAACGATGATACGGTGCGTGTGCGTAATTTGAAAATTAGAATTGTGCAGTCTAAGACAGATAGTTTTGATATTAAATATGTGACCATGAGTAATGGTAAGTCCATTAGTGAAGCCAATTTGCTCGCAGAGAAAATCAATTTTTCTGTATTGCAGCAGGATAGTACTTTATTTTTAGACAGGGGGATTGCGATCACTGATAAAGATAAATTCAGAAACCAGCATGTTATTATGACCATTGCTGTGCCTGTAGGGAAGCGATTTAAAATCAATAATAAAGGTTGGTCGCAAACTACGATCAATATGAACCATCGTGGTATTCGAACAGAAACTATTAACCAATTTGGTGATGATAGTTGGGTAGATGAATGGAATGAAAATTGGGATGGTGAATCCTTCTCTTATAATAGAGGCGTGGAGTATAAGATGACTGTAGATGGTTTAGAAAAGATAAAATCTGATTTTGATAATCCAAATAACGCTGATGATAATGATGAAAATGAATCTATTGACGAGATGGAAGAACAATTGCAAAAATTAAAAAAAGATAGAGAAGATTTAGAACAAAATTTGGAAAAAACGAGGGCACAAAAAATCAAAGAATTAGAAAAGATTGATCGTGCCTTAGAGAAAAAGAAAGCCGAAAAGGATGGAGTAAAACAAAACCTATCTGATATTAAAAAGAAGCAACAAATTGCAATTCAAACGCCATCAGGATTGAACAAAGTGGCTGCTGTAGCTAAAAAAGCAGAGGAGTTGCACTTATTGGTTCAGCGATTTACTTACTAAAATGATTTTTTGTTGATTTGGTGAAGATAAAACGCCCTTCTTTCTAGAAGGGCGTTTGTATTTATTAGTTAACTTTGTCCAAATTTATTCAAAATGAGTGAAATACTAAATACTCCATTTACCCATAAGCATTTTGCATTGGGTGCAAAAATGGCGCCGTTTGCAGGCTACAATATGCCAATTAGTTATACAGGTATCAATGATGAACATGCTGCTGTAAGAAATAGCGCTGGTGTATTTGATGTGAGTCATATGGGCGAGTTTGTATTAAAAGGAGAAAATGCATTGGATTTAATTCAGCGTGTAACAAGCAACGATGCATCAGTATTAGAAGATGGTAAAGCGCAGTACAGTTGTTTACCAAATACCACAGGTGGTATCGTGGATGACTTGTTGGTGTATTGTGTCGAAAAGAACAACGTATATATGTTGGTTGTGAATGCATCTAATATCGAAAAAGATTGGAATTGGATAAGTAGTTATAATAACAAAGGGGTAGAAATGCATAATATCAGTGCTAAAACTGCGCTATTGGCTGTTCAAGGTCCAAACGCGACTAAGATTGTACAAACAATGACCAAGATGGATGTATTGAATCTACCTTACTATAGTTTTGTAAAAGGAGATTTGTTGGGTATAGACAATGTATTGATTAGTGCAACGGGTTATACAGGATCTGGCGGCGTAGAAATTTATTTTGAAGATGTGAATGACAATGCTAACAAAGTTTGGGATGCATTATTTGAAGCAGGTGCTGCATTTGGTTTAAAACCAATTGGATTAGGTGCAAGAGATACATTAAGACTAGAAATGGGATTCTGTTTATACGGAAATGATATCAATGATACCACAAGTCCATTAGAAGCTGGATTAGGATGGATAACAAAATTCACAAAAGTATTTACCAACTCAGAAAATTTAGCAGCACAAAAAGCCACTGGTGTCACAAAAAAATTAGTGGGATTTGAAATGATAGATCGTGGTATCCCAAGACATGATTATGTGATTAAAAATGCTGCAGGTGAGGCAATTGGTGTCGTGACATCTGGAACGCAAGCGCCAAGTTTAGGCAAAGCGGTTGGCTTAGGATATGTGGCTACAGCCCATGCTGCGGTTGATTCAGAAATTTTTATTGATATCAGAAATACTTTGGTAAAAGCAAAAGTGGTTAAGTTT
>RFSD01000106.1 GCA_009924165.1 Chitinophagia bacterium
CACCAAAAGTAGGATAACAAACTATTCCAATCTTCATTTTGTGCTATTGTGACTACAAAGAACAACTAATTTATCGATAAAGTTTAGTTATATTTAATAAATTATTTGAAAGTTAAAACAAGCTCATTATGCGTACAATTTTCCTTTTGCTTTTTGCCCTTCCATTGATGGTGCAGGCGCAATCAAAGACAGACAGTACTACTATTAAAATGATGTCAGACGAGATCATGAAAAATGGTAAAGCCTATGATTTATTAAGAGAGTTAACCAAGAATATTGGCGGCCGTTTGGCAGGTTCTCCGCAGCAACAAAATGCAGCCATCTGGGGCAAGCGCCATATGGAGTCATTTAAACCCGACCAAGTATTTATGCAAGCTTGTAAAACCCCTAATTGGCAACGCGGGGGTAAAGATTTTAGTGCAGTGGTTGCTGCTGATGGAAAACCAATGATGGATAAATTAGAAGTATTTGCTTTAGGAAATTCTTTATCAAGCAATGGTTTAGTGGAAGCTGAATTATTAGCAGTGGCTAATTTTGATGAATTGGAAAAAAGAAAAGACGAAGTAAAAGGAAAGATTGTGTATTACCATAGTCAATTTGATCCAACAACGATTCAAACATTTAAAGCATATAGTGAGTCAGGTGTGTATCGTAGATCTGGTGCAAGCCGAGCTGCTAAATATGGTGCAGTAGGTGTGATGATTCATTCTTTAAGCACAGCGCCTGATAATGCTCCACATACTGGTACAATGGTCTATGACGAAGCGTATCCAAAAATTCCTGCTGTGGCACTTGGTCCAAATGATGCTAAAAAAGTTTGGGCTCAATCTAGAAATAAACAATTGGTTGTGCAAATGCAAACCTATGGTTACTTTTTACCTGATGCAGACGAAAATAATGTGGTAGCAGAAATTAAAGGCTCCGAGTTTCCAAATGAAATCATCACAGTTGGCGGTCACTTAGATAGCTGGGATGTGAACGAAGGTGCACACGATGATGGAGCAGGGATTGTTCAAACGATGGAAATTTTACGCACGATGAAAGCCTTAAACTATAAGCCTAAAAGAACAATTCGCTTTGTGTTATTCGCAAACGAAGAGAATGGAGGTAAAGGTGGTGCTAAGTATGCAGAGCTTGCCAAACAAAATAACGAAAAACATATTTTTGCATTAGAAAGTGATGCAGGTGGATTTACACCAAGAGCCATTGGTATTAGTGCAACAAGTCCTGAGCAATTTAAAAAATTCCAACAATGGGGAAGTTTATTAAAGCCTTATGGAACTGAGATCACAGCCGGTGGCGGTGGAGCAGACATAGGTCCATTAAAGAATGTCAATGCATCTATCGTGCTTGCAGGATTGGTTCCTGATAGCCAACGCTATTTTGATTTACACCATGCTAAAACAGATGTATTTGAAAATGTCAATAAGCGTGAACTGTTATTAGGTGCGGTGAACATGGCGGCGGTGATTTATTTAATTGACCAGTACGGAACGAATTTATAATTCAACTTATAATTTTTAAAATATAGCTACCCCTAGCGCTCAAGCGGAAAGAACCGATATCGCTCTCGGGGTACTATACTTTAAATAAAATGTTCAAGCATTAAAAAAGCCCTTACAAATCGTAAGGGCTTTTTTAATTATCTTGAAAGGTTCATTGATCGCTCTTTGTACAATGTTCTGAAATAAGGATCGCGTAGGTCTTTGATAAAGCGGATGGCTTCTCCTGTGCTCTTCATCTCTGGTCCTAATTCTTTATTTACGCCTGGGAATTTATCAAAACTAAATACCGGTTCTTTGATGGCGAAGCCGTCTAGTTTTTTCTCCATCGTAAAGTCGGTTAATTTATTAGCACCTAACATTACCTTGGTAGCAATATTTAAATAAGGAATTTGGTATGCTTTTGCAATAAATGGCGTTGTTCTTGATGCTCTTGGATTAGCTTCTATCACATAGACTTTATCGTCCTTGATGGCAAATTGAATATTGATTAATCCCTTGATATTTAAAGCGCGTGCAATTTTTTCGCTATAAAATTCCATGGTAGCCACTATCAATGGCGTTAAATTAAATGCTGGCAATACTGCATTGCTATCTCCACTATGGATACCTGCTGGTTCTATATGCTCCATCACACCCATCACGTGAAAAGTCTCACCATCAAAGATCGCATCCACTTCTGCTTCCTGACAACGATCTAAGAAATGGTCAATTAAAATTTTATTATCTGGGATATGTTTTAAGATACTTACAACTGCTTTTTCTACTTCTGCATCGTTGATGACAATACGCATTCTTTGTCCACCAATCACATAACTTGGTCTAACAAGTACTGGGTAACCCACTTGATTGGCTACTTCGATGGCTTCGTCGGCTGTGTAAGCAGTACCGTATTCTGGGTAAGGGATTTCCAGTTCTTTTAATAAATCACTAAAGCGACCTCTGTCCTCTGCGATATCTAAACTATCAAATGAAGTTCCAATGATTTTGATACCACGCTCATTTAAGCGCTTCGCTAATTTTAATGCAGTTTGTCCACCCAATTGTACAATCACTCCTTCTGGTTGTTCTAATTCAATGATTTCCCAAAGGTGTTCCCAAAAAACAGGTTCGAAATACAATTTGTCAGCCATATCAAAGTCGGTAGAAACAGTTTCTGGATTACAGTTGACCATGATGGCTTCGTATCCTGATTCTTTCACCGCCAATAAACCATGTACGCAACAATAGTCAAATTCAATACCTTGTCCAATTCGATTAGGACCACTTCCTAAAACAATGATTTTCTTCTTTTTGGATTGGACAGATTCGTTGGAGGTAAGATGGTTGCTCATAGGTATAGAATTGGGCAAAAATACACTAGCCAAAGCATTTATCCGAATTTTTATAAAATGGTTTTCCACCAACTTTACTTATTTCACGATACAAAGTTCATCCCAGCGGGTGGTAAAGCGCTTGCTTCTTTTCTCGCTGCGCATTTTCCAGTTCTTCTGCGTTCCGCTGGTGCCAAATTTGAGTACATCGTTGCGGTAGGCGGCGTTCATATTGTCAATCACATGCATGAGCTTCTTCTTTTTTGTATCAATAGGGGCAACGAATAGATTGGTTTGCAAGGCACTATCGGGTACGAAGCCGCTGAGGATCACACCGGCTTTCTTATAAACTTCGTCTTTTTCGTAGAGGGTTTTGCCAATGGCGACCACTGCCTTGATCAGGTCGGGGGTGCTTTGGGTGGGATTGTCTAACTGAGTATAACCACTCACTTGACGGCCCCGGCTATAGTAGGCAGCATCTAATTGAATGGGTGCTTTTTTAAGTAAGAACACAGCGATGCCTGTGGCCGCACTATGTTGTCTTCTTAATTTCTCGGCAGCCCTGGTGGTATAAGTGGCAAGGGCTTCCTCTATTTCTTGCCAGTCGGTCACATTGCGTCCAAACATTCTTGTTGTTGCAATCATTTTTTTTTCTGTTCTCGGGGCCTGCATGTGATGGCTTTTAAAACCTTTTAGTTCGCGTATCAAACGCATCCCCACCACGCCACCTAAAAATCGTTTACCCCAACTAAGGTCTTTGATACTTAATGTATAAGCTGTATTGATCCCATATACTTTTAGTTTTTCACTATAACTAAAACCCACACCCCAAATATCTTCGACAGGGGTTTGTTGCAATGCCGCCTGTATTTTTTTAGTGGTATCCAACACCACAATACAATTGGTTTTGAGTTTATTTTTTTTCGCTAAACGATTAGCTACTTTACTCAACACTTTATTGGGTGCCGCACCAATTGAAACTGAAATACCTGTCCATTGTTCAATCTTATTTTTGAGTTCCAAACAAAAGGAATGAATCTCTTCTGTAGGCAAATGAGAGAGGTCTACAAAGGCTTCATCCACCGAATACACTTCTACATGACCCGGTGGTAGCAGCTGTCTCATGGTTTCCATCACACGCCAACTGAGGTCACCGTATAAATGATAGTTAGAAGAAAAAGTAGTGACACCATTTTTTTCAATTAAATCTTTCGCCTGAAAATAGGGGACGGCCATCGAGATGCCCAATTGTTTTGCTTCGTCTGTACGCGACACAATACAGCCATCATTATTGCTTAATACAATCACCGGACGGTGTTGTAACTGTGGCTGAAAAAGTCTTTCGCAGGAACAGTAAAAACTATTGCAGTCAACAATGGCTTGCATTTTTTTGAATTAAGAGTAAGTATAAATGTGCTAGTAAATATTACAAAGCGTGAATCACAAAAGTGACGATCCCCCAAGTGCTATAGTCCGATAATTGTGCCACTTGAATACTGCCATATTTTTTATTCTCTGGTAATAAACTAATGCTATGTTCCTGTATCTGTAAACGACGCACTAAAAATTCTCCATTCAATACAGCGACGACGACATTACCCGATCTTGCTTGGATGCTTCTGTCTACAATCAAGGTATCGCCAATATGAATTCCGGCACCAAGCATGGCATCGCTGTTGACCCTAAAGAAAAAAGTGGCGGGCTTGTTGCGCACTAATTGTTCGTTGAGGTCAATCCCTCTTTCCATAAAATCGTCCGATGCAGCGCCAAATCCAGTGGCATTGGCCTGTACAATCTGCGTTGACTGGTAGTTTTTAGCTCCCGTATAGCCTGTTTTTTGTTCGTATGCTTCCTCTTGAAATTCCATTTAGCTAAATTTATTAGCAATATTAACTAAATAATTTAGTATTTAATCAAACTGAGAGAAAAATTTATCCTCATTCTGGGGCCTCATTACCAATCGATTATACTACTTGATTTTGTATCTTGGGGGTATAAATGCACCCTAACATGTCCAACTTTTTTATTGATCCCAATATTGCGAGGGCTAAAACGATTGATACCAGCTTGCACCTGCGTTGTAAATACCATGGCAGGGCTTTTCATTTAGACGGAAAATTTATTTCGATGCCTGAGTTCAAGGAAGTAGAAAATTTTATTCCAGAGAATAATCATTTACATGATTTGCCTTTATACCAGTGGGGTCCTTTATTGTTCACGCAACTTAAAAAAGGATTAGGCCCTGAATTATTTTTTAAGGAGATGGAATCGCATATTGGTTTTTTACCAATCGACAAATTAGTGTATGATCCAAGTAGAACAAGTGATTATTATATTAAAGCGAATTGGGCTTTATACTGTGAAAATTATTTAGAGGGATTTCATATTCCATTTGTGCATCCGGGACTCAATGCATTTTTAGATTTCAAAGATTATACAACAGCTATTTTTAAGTATTCGAATTTGCAAATTGGTGCTTCTAAATCATCGGAGCATTGTTTTGATTTGCCAGCAGGACATGTGGATGCAGGAAAAAATATTGCAGCGTATTATTTTTGGGTCTTCCCGAATATGATGTTTAATTTTTATCCATGGGGATTGTCATTGAATATTGTTACACCTATCGATGCGGGTAATACCAAAGTGACTTTCTTAAGTTTTGTGTATGACGCAAGCAAGCTAGACACAGGCGCAGGTGCAGGTTTGGAGAGCGTAGAGCAAGAGGATGAAGAAGTGGTAGAGCATGTGCAACAAGGTATTCGCTCAAGATTTTATCATCATGGAAGGTATGCGACCAAGCGTGAACAAGGCACGCACCATTTTCATAGTTTGTTAGCGGAGTTTATGAATCAGTCATAATCAATATTAGCAATTGCCATTAATTTAAATAATCACCCCAAGTAATTTCAACTGTCCAATCAGGGCCCGATCCAATATTGAATTTTTCGGCCATACTACCTTGGTTCAATGCAAAGGATAATTGCATTAAACTATTTAAGTAAGCAAGGGGCTTACCCACTGCAACGCCACTCAATTTCACGCATCGATTCAATTCCAACACTTGCTGCAAGTAAAGTGAGTGTGCCATTGTCTGGTGTCACAATAAAATGTCCTGATTTTGTTTTAGCC
>RFSD01000107.1 GCA_009924165.1 Chitinophagia bacterium
GCCATGATATTGGTACTACCTTTTGTTTTTGTATCTAATACTTCGATGGTGCCTTGATAAGATCCACCTAAAACATATCTTGGATTATTTGGATCAAATGCTAAGAAGGCACTTTCACCACCTGCAGATGCAGACCAATATCTTTCGTCTATTCCGCCAGCACCAATCGCACGACTTGCAATTTTAACTGAACTATTGTCTTGTTGTCCAGCATAAATATTGTAAGGCACTTCGTTGTCTACATTGATTCTATAAAATTGTGCAGTGGGCATATTATTTTGACTACTCCAAGACTTGCCTCCATCATGTGTTATAGCAGCACCACCATCATCAGCAATGACCATATTTTTACCATTACTTGGATGAATCCATAAATCATGATAATCACCATGCGTGCGCGCAAAGTCTGTAAAAGTTTTACCACCATCAATTGATTTTAAAGAAGGGGCACTCATTACATAAACATTGTTTTCATTAGTAGGATCTGGAAACAGTTCGATATAATACCACGCACGTTGAATCAAGCGATGGCTTTTATTGATTTGAGACCAATTTGCACCTGCATCGTCAGACACGTATAAACCACCAGCGTCTTTGCTAAAATCACTTTCAATTAATGCAAAAACTTTTTCTGGATTTGCTCTTGATACAGCGATAGACATTTTGCCCATTTCTTTTGGTAAGCCATTTTCCATTTTCACCCAGTTATTACCACCATCGGTAGACTTATACAATCCACTTCCTGGACCACCACTAATTACCTGCCATGGTAAACGACCGTGCTCCCACATTGCAGCATATAAAATGGATGGATTATGCATATCCATTGATAATTCTGCACAACCTGTTTTATCATCTACATACAATACTTTTTTCCAGGTGACACCACCATCAATCGATTTGTAAATACCACGTTCAGATGATTTGCTATATAAAGCACCCTGTGCTGCAATAAAAACAATGTTTGGATTTTTTGGATCAATCGCAATTCTTGAAATATGCTGAGTTGCATCTAATCCCATTTTTTTCCAAGTCTTTCCTGCGTCTGTACTTTTATAAACACCATCTCCATGATGCGTCATCACACCTCTTACCGCGTGTTCGCCCATGCCCACATAAACAATATTGGCATCACTTTCTGCAACTGCAACCGCCCCAACAGAACCTGTTTTAAAAAATCCATCAGAAACATTATTCCAACTGATTCCGCTGTTTTCTGTTTTCCATAAACCACCCCCAGTGGTACCCATATAATATACATCTCTGTTATTTAAAACGCCAGCCGCCATATTGGACCTACCTCCCCTAAAGGGACCAATGCTTCTCCATTTTAATGGAGCTAGTTCTTTGTTCAGATCCTGCGCAATGCCCATCTCGGCGCATACGATTAAGCTTAGTAAAGCAATTATTTTTTTGATCATAAAGTGGATTTAGATTTCTAAATTTAAGTAAAAAAAAGACCCATTACACAATGGGTCCATATATCTTTTAAAGATGTTGTAGTTTATACGCGGTAAAAATCTGCTTTCCAGTTTTGAATAGATTGCTTGATTTCTTTTCCTGATAAATTGTTTGTTGCAGCTTTTTCGACTAGTGCCGGAAATTCAGCATCAGGTGCAAAACGCAATGCAACTACTTGACCTACTGTTAAACTAGACGGAAGTAGTTTCCCAGTTAACACATAGTGGCGTAAATTTTCTTCTGCACGGATGGCTCTATCCTGTGCCTTTAAAGCAAAGGTTCTTGTAAACCATGCCACTAAAACAAAAATGATAGACGCTAAGACCAACAAAGAAGCTAGGTATTTATTTTCAGGACTTGATTTTAGTAAATAATTAATAGACCCACCTAATAAAGCAATGATTCCGCCAAAAGTTAGATAATGAAATCCAGGAACCATTTGCGCGTGATTGTTAAAATTTTGTTCTTTCATATTGTATATTTTGTGGCAGCAAGATAATTACTTTGTTTAGTTTTAGCCTCATGAATTTTCAATTTGCATCCGATTTGCATTTAGAGTTTACTCAAAATAAAAAAAGATTGAGCAAAAAGCCGATCCTTCCTGTTCAAGAAACTTTAATTATAGCTGGTGACTTGATGCCGCTTAGCGCAATGGAGCAACATCAAGATTTTTTGAATTACATATCCGACCATTTTAAAATGACCTACTGGTTACCGGGTAATCATGAATTTTATGGGTCAGATGTAGCCAGTTTCCCTAATAGTTTTGAGGAATCAATTAGGCCTAATGTCTTATTGATCAATAACATGACCAAGGAAATACCAGACTCCAAAGGTCCAATTGCACTGATTTTTTCGACTTTATGGTCCTATATCCCCGCTCATATTACTGAAATAGTAGATAGGAGAGTGCAAGATTTTAACCAGATTCAATGGAATGGTAGTCAAATAACTCCTCTCGTATACAATCAACTTCATCAAAATGCCCTAGAATTTTTAGAGGTCGCCCTGGGCTCAAACAGCCATCGAAAATTGGTCATTTCACACCATTTACCAAGTTTTATGAATTATCCCA
This sequence comes from Chitinophagia bacterium, assembly GCA_009924165.1. GTDB lineage: Bacteria > Bacteroidota > Bacteroidia > Chitinophagales > Chitinophagaceae > Sediminibacterium. Next base: position 2,537 of record RFSD01000107.1, read on the forward strand.
AAAAACATCAAAATGACCCAATAAATGCGTGTTTTGCCTCAAATTTGGACGATTTTATACAAAAAACGACCCCAAATGCCTGGATTTTTGGACATCATCATAGCAATATTCCTTCCTTTTTGATAGGTCAAACTAGGCTATATACCAATCAATTAGGGTATCCAAAATTTAAAGAAGGCGCAGGATTTGATCGAAGCGCAACAATTTCATTGTAAATGATCTTTTTCAAACCCAAAACCCTTTGTTAAAAACGAATTTAGATTAAACAAAGCTTCATGTAATTTTTTCTGATTGAATACTAATAATCGTTAACTTAACATTAACAAAAGGGTCATGCCTGAGTTCATTATTCACCAAAGATTTAAATTTATGCAAACCAAAGGTTTATGGAGTTTGTTGTTGGTACTTTTTGCAAGTATCTCAATAGCAAACGCACAACAAAAATTGGTAACTGGTAGGGTTGTCGGCAGCGACAAATCACCTTTGTCCAATGTTTCCGTTCTTGTTAAAGGAACAAGAGTAGCAACAAGTACCGATAATGCGGGTGCTTTTTCTATTTCTGTAGCAAGCAATCAAGTATTAACTTTTTCATTGGTTGGATTCGAATCCAAAGATGTGAGAGTAGGCAACGCTACTTCAATTGAAGTACGTCTTGCTCCAAAAGACAATACTTTAGACGAAGTGGTAGTTACTGCAATGGACATCAAGCGTAATCCTAAAGAATTAGGTTACTCTGTTCAAAAAGTAAAAGGTAGCGAACTTGCCGAAACACAACGTAACAACTTTGTGAACGGATTACAAGGCCGTATCGCAGGTTTAACGATTAATCCTACAAGTGGATTAGCGGGTGCAAGCTCTCAAATTGTATTAAGAGGTTTTAACTCTTTATCATTAGACAACTCTCCTTTATTCATTATTGATGGTGTGATCATTGATAACTCTTCAGTAAATGAAAACAATAGAAACACAGGTTTAGCAGTAAAGCCAACAAGTGCCAACGTATCAACTGAAAACAGATCAAACGACTATACCAATCGTATTGCCGATTTGAATCCAAATGATATTGAAAACGTAACGGTATTGATGGGATAATTTAAATAATTTCTTCCAAACTAGTTTTTCTAATAACCATAATTTGTCAGCAGAATATGGTAAAGGAAATCATTCAGTGCGTATGTCAGGTTCTTATGTAGATGAAAATTCTCCTGTACCTACTAACAATTTTAGAAAATACAATTTCAGAATTGTAACCAACCATAAAATTGGTAAAACATTAGAAATCTCTCCAAGCTTAAGTTATATCAAGAGTTCAAATGACAAGCCATTAAGAGGTGTTAAAGGATATGTTTTAAGCTTATTGTCTTGGCCTGTTGACAACAATGCAGAAGACTGGTTAAATCCAAATGGTACTAAAAAAGGTTTGTTTTCAGGAGATCCAAATGCAGAATTAGACAATCCTTATTTTAATTTATATAGAAATAGAAGCCGTGACGAATTAACCAGAACTGTAGCGACACTTTCTGTAAATTATACACCAACAAAATGGTTGACAATCAACGGTAGAGTTGGTTATGATACTTACCAACAAGATGGTTATACAAAGTGGGATTCTGCATCTAACTTCTTGAGCCGTGCACAAAAAGGTGCTTTAGAAAATTACTATCGTAAATATTATGGTTACAATCATACAGTAACTGCAACAGCTAAGAAAAGCTTCGGTAAAATCAATACCAGATTGATGATTGGTAATATGTGGCAGGATTATGAAACACAAACCACTTCAATTTTTGGTAATAACTTAACAGATGCCAACAGAACAGATAGTGGAAATACTGCAGTTGCTTCTAGAATTCGTAATAGCAATATGAACCGTTTTGGTAGACCAAACTATAATATCAATCGTCAAGCCGCTTATTTTGGTGAAGCTGCTGTGAATTATGATAATAAAGTGTTCTTAACTTATTCTCACCGTTTTGAGGAGTCTTCTATCTTCCCTGTTTCAAGCAGAGCATATAACTACCCTGCAGGAAGCGTGAGTGTGATCATGTCAGACATCTTCCCAATTGTGAAGGAGGTTGCCAACTATTGGAAATTAAGAGGATCTATAGCGAGCACTGCTCGTTCTAGTGCGCCTTATGCCAACCAGTCTATCTTAAACTTTAATACCGGAAGCGGTGCTGGGTACTATTATGATTTCACCAACGCAAATCCATACTTAACGCCAGAGCGTCAAAAGACAATGGAATTTGGTACAGAGATGAAATTTTTTAATGGTAGATTAAGTACAGAAGCAACTTATTATAAAACAGAAAACACAGACTTGATTGCTGAAAACTTTAGAGCAAGTTATGGTACTGGTTTCGTTTTAAATACTTTGAACGTAGGTTCAAATGAAAATACAGGCCTTGAAGTTGTATTAGATTACTTAGTTGTAAGCAGCAAGAAATTTTCTTGGAATACGCGCTTTAACTTTAATAGAATGCGCAACAAGGTAACTTCATTACCATCTAACGTTCCAGAATTTTATATTTCTGATACATGGGTGTATGGTAATGCAAGAGGTGGATTGGCGAATGGTGGTCCAACAACAACCATTACTTCTCATGGTTATCTAAGAAACAATGCCGGTCAAATCTTAATCAATCCGACTTCTGGTTTGCCATTGATTGACGCTAACTTTAGAGTTAGAGGGGATCGTAATCCAGACTTTACTTTGGGTTGGTTAAATAATATCACTTATAAAGATTTAAGAATCTCTTTCCTTTGGGATGTGAAAATGGGTGGTGATATTTTTAATGCGACAGAAAGATACTTAACTACAATTGGTAGAAGTGCACTTACTAAAGATAGAAGTATTGCAAGAGTTGTGCCAGGTGTTTTAAGAGACGGAAAAGAAAATACGACTACGCCAACACTAAACAATATTTCAATCACCCCAGAAACCAATTCTTTATTTTATACAACGATGCCAGAAGAAGCATTTATCGAAAAAGATGTGAACTGGTTTAGATTAAGAGATCTTACTTTTAACTATAACGTAAAGAATTTATTAAAGGGCGGTGTAAATAAATTAGCTAAAACATTAAATGTATTTTTAACGATTAATGATTTAATTCTTATTTCCAATTATAGAGGAGCTGATCCTGCAGTGGGCGCAACAACTTCTGCTAGCCGTGGTGTTAGTGGATTTGGTTTTGACTATGGAAACATGGGCGCACCTGTTAGCTTCAACTTTGGATTTAGAGCTTCTTTTTAATCAATAAAAACTTTTATTTATGAAAATTGCAAAGTTCGTACTTTGTTAGATGAGAGAGGTGAGCCATGGTTTGTTGCCGCAGATATTTCTATT
>RFSD01000108.1 GCA_009924165.1 Chitinophagia bacterium
AAATGTGATTTTTAACGAAGTTCTCCCTGGGTTTGCTTTGATATTCTTTTCAAAAAAATCAATCATATCGGCTCTCAGATTTGCTGGATGTAAACTCAGTTCCACCGTTCGGGTTTGCATTTGCTTCACCGTTTCTAATAGAGACATATTCTGTAATTTAAATTCAAAATTATTAGGTTGGTTGAATCTGTTTCTGAACGAACCATTGATACATACTTTTTGTCCCACTTCTAAATAATTTTGAAACTTCACATAATCCTCGCTCCATAAGATAAAGTCTGTTTTGCCTGTAAAGTCTTCAATCGCAAATGATCCAAAGTTTTTTCCTGTTTTGGTGATCCTATGTTGCACATCTGTTATCAGTCCTGCTAGTTTAAAGTTTTTTCCTAAGTTGTTGGGGAAATTAATTAGGTTGTCTTTTACCTCGTTGTATTCGTTGATTGGGGTGAAAGCATAATGCTTCAATTCAAAATTAAAATGATCCAATGGATGCCCACTCATGAACATGCCCGTGATATCTTTTTCGTGGTCTAGTTTCTCGGTCAAAGTCCATTCTTCACAGAGTGCTAATTTTGGGATAGGCACTTGCATGGCAGATGGCAGATCACCAAATAGGGTATTGGTAGAACCAGTTGTCATAGATTGAATGGCCTGAGCATATGCAATTAATTTTTCCATACCATTGGTGCGGTCTCCATCACCTGTATTAAAATATTGTGCACGGTGGTATTCAGGGAAACAATCAAATGTACCTGAGTAGGCTAAACTTTCTAAAGATTTTTTATTCACCGCTCTTGACAACACTCGTTTAATAAAATCAATCATGGTCTCAAAATGTCCGCCTTTATTACGCTCTGTAATAATGGCTTCAATAGCTGCTTCACCAACGCCTTTCAATCCGCCTAATCCAAAACGTATTTCTCCATTTTTATTAACAGAAAAACCCTGTAAAGATTCGTTGATATTTGGACCCAATACTTTAATGCCCATACGTTTACACTCTTCCATAAAGAAGGTGATTTTATCGATACTACCTGCATGGTTTAAAACAGCAGACATATATTCTCCAGGATAATGTGCTTTTAGGTAGGTTGTTTGATACGCCACATAAGCATAACAAGTAGAATGCGATTTGTTGAATGCATATTGTGCAAATGCCTCCCAGTCGGTCCAAATCTTATCTAAAGCTTTTTCTGGATGGCCATTCTTCACGGCGCCTTCCACAAACTGCGCTTTCATTTTGTCCAATACCGATTTTTGTTTTTTACCCATTGCTTTACGCAGTACATCCGCATCTCCTTTAGTAAAACCAGCAATTTTTTGACTGAGTAACATCACTTGCTCTTGGTACACTGTAATCCCATAAGTATCCGCTAATATTTCCTCCATGATAGGCAAGTCATATTGTATGGTTTCACGACCATGTTTACGTTCTATGAAATTTGGTATATAAGCCATCGGACCTGGTCGGTACAAGGCGTTCATCGCAATTAAGTCGGCAAATTTATCGGGCTTTAATTCACGTAAATATTTTTGCATGCCCACACTCTCAAATTGGAAAGTGGCATTGGTTTCTCCTCTTTGGTATAAATGAAAAGTTTTTTCATCGTCTAATGGAATCGTATCCAAGTCGATAGTGATGCCATGGTTTTGTTTGATTAACTGCAAAGCAGTTTTTAAAATAGAAAGGGTTTTTAAACCCAAGAAGTCCATTTTAATAACACCTGCTTCTTCAATCACAGAGCCTTCAATTTGCGTCACCCACAAATTTGAATCTTTTGCAGTGGCAACCGGCATGATCTCTGTTAAATCACTTGGTGCAATGATGATTCCCGCAGCGTGAATACCTGTGTTACGAATAGAACCCTCTAAACGTTCTGCTTCATGCAATACTGCGGCTCTTAAATCATTACCTGCATAAATTTCTCTAAGCTTTTTAATATTGTCTATATCATCGGACTGATAGCCTTCTTTTTCGGCTAAAGATTTTTCTCCTTCCTTAACAGTGATAGGGGCATGCAAACAACGATAGAGTTCGGTACCTGGTTTATCTGGAACAAGTTTTGCCAATAAGTTGGATTCGGATAAAGGAAGATCCATTACACGCGCTACGTCTTTGATACTGCTTTTAGCTGCCATTGTACCATACGTAATAATTTGTGCTACTTGTTCCTTGCCATATTTTTCTACCACATAATCAATCACTTTCTGACGGCCTTCATCATCAAAGTCCGTATCAATATCGGGCATGCTCTTACGATCTGGATTTAAAAAACGCTCAAATAGTAATTGATATTTAATTGGGTCGATATTGGTGATGCCAATACAATAGGCCACCACAGAGCCTGCTGCAGATCCACGACCAGGACCTACAAACACATCCATCTCACGACCTGCTTTTATAAAATCACTTACAATTAAGAAGTAACCTGCAAAGCCCATGGTTTGAATGGTGAATAATTCAAAATCAATTCTTTCCTGAATTTCTGCTGTAATCGTATCATATCTTTTATGCGCTCCTTCCCAAGTAATATGTTTTAAGTATTCCCACTGATTCATATTTGCATCCTTATGAATCTGAAAACTTTTTGGAATTGGGAAAGCAGGAAGGAGGATGTCTTTTTTTAAATTTAAGACTTCCACTTTATCTACAATGGCATTGGTATTATCAATTGATTCAGGGATATCACTAAACAACTCAATCATTTCCGATTGGGTCTTGAAATAAAATTTATTATTTGGAAACTTGAATCTTCTATTTTTGATTTGAAGCTCGTCGTTTACAAAATCTTCGAATCCAGGGGTGGATTGTTTTTCGCCAGTGTTAATACATAATAAAATATCATGCGCATTGGCATCATCTTCATTGATGTAATGACTATCGTTGGTGGCAATCACATTTACTTTATGTTTCTTTGAAAACTTGAGTAAGGTATTGTTGATGCGTTCTTGTTCTGGTATTTCATGTCTTTGTATTTCGATATAATAATCTTCTCCAAATAAATCCAACCACCATTTAAATTCTTTTTCTGCTGCTTCTTCACCATCTCTTAAAATAGCTTGAGGCACATGCGCACCGATACAACAAGTGGTGGCGATAATTCCTTCATGGTATTTTTCGATCAATTCTTTATCGATTCTTGGGTACTTGCTATACATCCCTTCAATGTATCCTAATGAAGTTAGCTTTATCAAGTTTTGATATCCCACAGTATTCTTGGCCAATAAGACTTGGTGAAAACGATCGTCTTTATGTTCTTTGGTAAATTGTTTGACATGTCGGTCTTTCACCACATAAAATTCACAACCAACAATTGGTTTCACTGTTGGCGCTAAAACATCTTTTCCATTCGCATCCTTCCCAATGACTTTGGTATTTTTCCATGCCTGACTCACAAAATTAAATGCACCAAACATATTCCCGTGGTCGGTGATTGCCAATGCAGGCATTTCGTCCTTGATGGCTTTTTTATACAAACCATCAATAGAGGCAGCACCGTCTAATAGTGAATATTGGGTATGAACGTGTAAATGGGAAAACTTGGGCATTTGGGATTAGGGATAAGGCACAAATATCGTAAAAAAGCAGGGCTTATACGGGCTTAATTTTCCACAAAAAAGGGTTAAAATCTGCTGTTTTGAGGCTATTTTAAGGTTCTTGCCTTATCTTGCCGTTCATGCAAAAAGGGATGATTAGGATATTAGGGCTGGTGTGTATGATGGCAATTTTGTCAAGCTGCACCACTATGTCTAAGTTCAGTCAGTCTGTGAAGGCAAAAACGGCGCAGTTAAAAGCAAAGCCTAAAAGGAATTTACCAGCAGTTGTTGCAGTTCCTGAATCAAATGATGCATCAAATGAAGCCATTGAATTTTTAGACAATATTTCGGTAAAACCGGGCAGGGTGTATATGAAAAAAGCATCAGATGCCTTAGAAGCAGAACCAATATTGGTTCGTTCAGAAGCTTCAAATAAAATGCCAGATAACTTAACCGATGTAGAGAAAGCCAATTGGTTACAATTAAAATATTCTATTCAAATGGATATTGCAGTGGAGGAAATTAGCAATATTCCTTTATTGCAAAAAATTGACGAATGGTGGGGTACACCTTATGTGCTTGGTGGATCTAGTAAAAGAGGGGTGGACTGTTCTTATTTTACATTGGATGTGATGAATGCAATTTACAATACCAATTTAAAAAGAACTGCAGCAGAACAATATACACAAAGTGAAAAAATTGATTGGTCAGATTTAAAGGAAGGGGATTTGATTTTCTTTAAAACAGATGGCAGTCGTTCTATCTCTCACGTGGGTATTTATATGACCAATAATAAGTTTGCTCATGCATCCACCAGTCAAGGTGTTACAATTAGTGATTTGTCTGAACCTTATTGGCAAAAAAGGTTATACAGTTTGGGTAGAGTGCTTAAGAACTAATCGACTCCTTGTTTTTTTCAACTACTATTTTACCTCTGCTAATTTAATGTAGTATTGACTTTCGATTGTCTTTACAAAATCCTGTAAATTAAAATTAGGTTCTTTTATCAAGCGTTGCTGAGGCTGATAGTCCATTGGCATGAAACTATATTTTTTACCCAAATAACTAAAGTGAAGTGGTAAGTTAAAACCAGTCACACAGTTTTTATATTCGTAGGTAAATATTTTTTCTCTTTCGTTATAGCTATAATTCAATATAGGAATTTGTGTTGTTCTTAAGTATTGGTCAAAGACTTTTTGAAAGCCAAAACCTGCACGCACCGAGATATAATTTTCGACTTGTGCTGTTGTTACAGTTTGATGATAGAATTGGGTATTCAATCCCATTAAAATATTTCTGAATAAACTATCATTGTCAATAGCGTGACGTATAGTATGTATTAAATTAGCACCCTTTGCATACATATCTCCACTACCTTCTTGATTCACTCCATATGGGCCAATGATTGGAATATCGTTTTTGATATTTCGACGGATGCCATAGTTGTATTCGTCTCCCGCTTTCTTACCATAAAAATATTCAGTAAATAAGGTTTCAGAATAATTAGTAAAACCTTCGTGCACCCACATGTCTGCAATGTCTTTGGTTGTGATATTGTTAGCAAACCATTCGTGTCCACTCTCATGCACAATGATAAAATCCCATTTAAGACCCCAGCCTGTACCAGATAAATCACGTCCTAAATAACCATTTTTAAATTGGTTACCATAAGCAATTGCAGACTGATGTTCCATGCCTAAATGTGGACTTTGTACCATTTGAAATCCATCTTCATAAAACGGATAAGGCCCAAACCAATATTCAAGTGCCTCCAACATTTTTGGCACTTGTTTAAACTGTTCAACTGCTTTAGCAGAATCGGAACGAAGTACCCAATAACTAAGGTCTAATTTCCCTTTTAATCCTTTATAAGTTTCCTTCCATCCAACATAATCTCCAATGTAAGGAATGATATTGTAACTATTGATTGGATTGGTAACCTGCCAACTAAATCGATTGTTGTTATTTATATTAACCATATTCGTCTCTGCAACTTTTCTGCCATTACCAATGGCAATGATGTTTTTATCTTTTGGGACTTGTATGGTTAGTTGTGCACCTTCTTCTGGCTCATCGGACTGATGGTCTTTACAAGGATACCAAACCGAAGCACCTAAGCCCTGACAAGCTACTGACATCCAAGGTTGTCCATTGGCATCTTTCTTCCATATCCAACCACCATCCCAAGGTGGTCTAATGGCTTCTTTTGGAACGCCATGATAAAAGATGGTTAAACCAAACGATTGTCCTTTTGGAATTTGTTTTACAATTTGTGCAAGTGCAATGTTATTTGTTCTTGAAAATTGTAATCGT
>RFSD01000109.1 GCA_009924165.1 Chitinophagia bacterium
TTTTTAAACCAAGTCATCTGCCTTTTTGCATAATGTCTTGTATTTTGCTGAATGGCTTGTAGCACTTGCTCCTTTGGTTGATTGCCCTCCAAATAAGGTAGCCATTCCTGATAGCCAACCGTTTGCAATGCGTTTAGATGAAATTGAGGGCGCAAAGCCTTTACTTCCTCCTCTAGTCCCATTTGGGCCATCTGAAGCACCCTATGGTTAATCCGGTCATAGAGTTGCGCCCTTGGCATTTCAAGTCCAATTTTTTGTATGTTAAAAGGTCGCAGCTTTTTGGTCTGCTGTTGAAAACCAAGGATGGATTGCCCTGTTCCAGTGATCACCTCCAAAGCCCTAGATAATCTTTGTGTATTTTGTTGTTCGCCCTGGTCTGCACTGGCCCAATAGGCAGGATCTAATTTTTGAACCTGATCTTGAAGCCACTCCATGCCTTTACTAGTTACATCTTGTTGAATTTGATTGCGAATTGCAGGATCAATCGCTGGTATTTGGTCCATCCCTTCTACAAATGCTTTAATGTATAAGCCTGTTCCCCCAACCATGACAGCAGATCCATATTTTGCTAATAGATCGGTTGCTTTAGTTAATGCATATGCTTCAAATACACCGGCATTCACCGTATCCTGAATAGAATGACTTGCAATAAAATGGTGTTTAACTTGAGTTAGCTCTTCATTGCTTGGACGAGCCACTCCGATATTTAATTCCTTATAACATTGTCTAGCATCCGCAGAAATAATTTCTGTATTCAATTTTTGTGCTAATTCAATTGCATACTTTGTTTTACCCACTGCCGTAGGGCCAACAACGATATGTACTGTGGGCGTCAAAATAAATGTATTAAAATTAGTAGGCTTCGGAATTAATAGGCTTCGGTACTATCATCAAACATGCCACCTGCATCTTCATCAGATTCGTCCTCCTCATCAGACGCATGCGCATCTTCTTCTTCTTCATCGGCTGAAAGTCCATCATCAGTTTCTAAATCAGACGCATCAGCATCTTCACCTTCTTCACCAAATCCATCTTGGGCTTCTGTTAAATCATACTTCTCTTCTATATCTGTGAAATTAGGTCCTAATAAGCCTTTGGTACCATATTGCATTGGACCAACCCCCTCAATTCTTGATACCAATGGATAATTTAATTCCATATTAGCGTCCGCATTCTTGATCACTTGTATTAACTGTATTAAAAAAGTCCAAGACTTTGCAAAATCGTAGAGATAAACAAATTGTTGATTGGTATTCAAAATCTCAGAACCTATCAACACTTCATCCATCATCAAAGGTGGCACGACATAATTTTTTTCGTACACTGCTTTACTAATTTCTCTTCCTCTCTGCCATTTTTCGTTGCTTCTAAAAAAAGTGGCATCATGTTTTTCATCAAATTCAAATGCCTTCAAAATAATATGATGAAGGTCTGTAAAATATTGTGTGTGTTTCACCATTACATCTCTATAAATCGCATCGTCTTCCTCCCAAGAAATTCTAAATTTTAAAATGGCCATTTTGGTGTTTTGAAACGCTAAATTAGCATTTATTAGCTTGATTTTAAGCTTTTTTATATGGCAGGATGCAACCCAATTTTAGCCGCTTCGGCTATCATGAATTGATAAGCAGCATCATACTCATTGGGGATAATACCATCTAAAATGGCTTCTCTAATAGCGTCCTTGATAATACCTACTTGCTTGGATGGTGTTATATTAAAAATTTGCATAATCATCTCTCCAGTAATTGGAGGTTGCCAATTGCGCATCTGGTCTTTTTCCTCCACTTCCACAATCCTGGCTTTGACCAATTCAAAACCTTGTAAATACCTTTTAACTTTATTTTGGTTCTTACTTGTGATGTCTGCCGCACAGAGTAACATTAATGATTCAATATCTTCACCTGCATCAAATAATAACCTTCTTATAGCACTATCTGTTACATTTTCCTTTGTCAATGAAATTGGGCGCAAATGCAAAGCCACTAATTTCTGCACCAACTTCATATGTTCGTTCAAAGGCAGCTTTAATTGTGTAAATAATTTAGGAACCATCCTTGCTCCAACTACTTCGTGGCCATGAAAAGTCCAACCAAAACCTGGTTCAAATCTTTTGGTATTTGGTTTTGCAATATCATGTAACAAAGCAGCCCATCTTAGCCAAATATCTTCGGTATTGGCAGCAAGATTATCAAGGACTTGTAAAGTATGTGAGAAATTGTCTTTATGTCCAATACCATCCAAAGTTTCAGCGCCTTCCAATTTTAACAATACTGGAAATATTTGTGCCAATAAACCTGCTTCTTTTAACAAATACCAACCTTTAGAAGGTTGCTTTGTTTGCATAATTTTTTGCAACTCATCTGTAATCCTTTCTTGAGAAACAATCTTGATACGATCTGCCATTTGTTGGATGGCTTTGAATGTTTTTTCCTCAATCACAAAATTCAATTGTGTTGCAAAACGTATAGCACGCATCATCCTTAATGGATCGTCATCAAATGTTTGTGCTGGCGACATTGGAGTACGAATGATTTTTTGTGCTAAATCTTCCATTCCATTGAATGGGTCTAAGAGTGCGCCAAAGTTGGATGCACTTAAATCTATCGCCATCGCATTGATGGTAAAGTCTCTCCTGTTCTGGTCATCTATCAATGTGCCTGGTTCGACTGTTGGATTCCTACTTTCTCTTATATAGGATTCTCTTCTTGCGCCTACAAATTCAATTTCAATATCTGTTAATTTCACCTGCGCAGTTCCATAAGTCTTAAACAATGAAACATATGGTTTAGGGCTAAAATGATTCGCGAATGTTGTAGCTAATTGCAAGCCGTCTCCAATACAAACAATATCAATGTCTTTGGTATTTCTTGCTAAAATTTTATCACGCACAAATCCGCCCACTGCATAGGCAGGTGTTCCTAATTTTGCCGCAGCTTCTCCTGCAATGGCTAATAGGTCTTTTTCTTGTGGTGTTAATTCAATGGTCATCCTTGCAAAAGTACTAATTGTGTAGCACTTGTTGGAGCGGTTGATAGATTTGTTCCAAGCTGATGGTTTCGGCACAATTAAAATGCTGTTGTGGGCATTGTTTTTTTCCATGCAATCCACAAGGCCTGCAACTTAAAGCTTGTTTTGTCTCAATAATAAATGAGGTATCCGACAATGGGCCATAGCCAAATTCTGGCACAGTAGAACAATAAATTGCAGCAACTGGTGCATTTACTGCAGAAGCAAAATGCATGGGTGCCGAATCATTCACATAATTCAACACAGCGCCTTTTTGTAATGCAGCAGAAGCTAAAAAAGAAAGCCTACCAGCCATATTGACTAGATTGGGTTTTTGTACTGCATGCAATATCTGGTCATTCAAATATTTATCACCCGGTCCGCCAAGTAAATAAATGGGTCCATCAAAAGGCAATGAATTTATTAATTTGATCCATTGATGCAATGGGAACTGTTTGGTAAACCAAACCGAAGCAGGTGCTATACATAAATAAGGTTGTGCCTGATATCCTTCTACTACTTTTTGATCCTGCAAGGAAGGATACAATGCTGGCTTTGCATTTGGAAATATGCCTAATGGCGATAACAAGGCATGGTTTCGTTCTGTTTCATGCAATCCATTGCCAACAGATTGATGTGCTATTGTATTGGTAAATAAAAATGCAAAAGGATTTTTATCAAAACCAATTTTCATTTTTGCACCAGACAAAGCCGTCCATAAACCAGTAGCAGCATAACGTTGCACATTAATTACTGCATCAAATTGAATTTTTCTAATGGTAAAAAGTAGTTGTAGCCAGTGTCCGTATTTATTTTGTTTTTTATCCCATACCAATACTTGATCTATAAATGGATGCACATGGAACAATGCCTCATTTCCTTTCCTTACTAAAATGGAAATCGATGCTGTAGGATTTTGCTGGTGAATGGATTCCAACATGGCAGTTGCTAGAACGACATCACCAATAAATGCAGTTTGAATGATTAAAATTTTTTGTGCCATAGCTTGGATTTAAGAACGAATGATGATGATTTGATCATTTTCCCATTTCACAATGGCAGAAGGTTCCTTTAAAGTCGTATCCTCTTGCTCTGATCGCACCACATAATCAACACCTTCAATAATATCTAAAGAGATATCAGAAAAACATTTAGGCGTGGGCAATCCAGAAATATTTGCTGAAGTACTTACAATAGGTTTACCAAAAGCTTGCATTAATTTTTGTGCAAAATTTGCTTTGCAAATTCGAATCGCAATGGAGCCATCTGACGCAATTAAATTAGGTGCTACATTTTTTGCATGATCATAAATGACCGTGGTTGGCTTAGCAATTCCTTTAATATAATCGGCCACTTTCGGTTTGGGTTCTGCCACATAATCTAAAATCCATTTTTCTTCGGGCACAAGAACAATCATGGCTTTTGTATCTTTTCTTTTTTTGAGTGCATAAATTTTTTCAACTGCACTAGCATTGGTTGCATCAGCACCAATCCCCCAAACAGAATCGGTAGGGTATAAAATAATGGCTCCTTTCTTTAAAGCAGCTAAAGCATTAGTAATATCTTCTTCCATTAAAAACATATTGCAAATTAAACATTAAGGTTTAAAGCAATTCAAATGAATGTGTAAAAGAAAGGGTTAACTATCTAAATCAACCTGTATTTTTGCAAAAATCGAATGAAAAGGACTAATCTATACAATCAAGGGTTTCTCTGGGCAGTCCTAGGCACCATACTATTCTCTACCAAAGCCATTTTGATCAAGCTTTGTTTTAAAGCAAGCAATATTGATGCAAGCAGCTTATTGATGTTACGTATGTTGTTTTCTTTGCCATTTTATGCTGCTGCAATGTGGTATTTTTTTACAAGTAAACAACTAAAAAAAGCAAAAGCATCTACCTATTTTGCAGCATGTATAATAGGTATACTTGGATACTACATGAGCAGCTTATTTGATTTTATCGGATTGCAATATGTTTCTGCAAGTATTGAAAGGATTATTCTATTCATCTATCCTACCCTTGCCGTACTGTTGAATTTATTCATTTTTAAAGTGCCTATTTCAAAAAAACAATGGCTTGCCATTTTCATTACTTATCTGGGCATTGGCCTCGCTTATTGGGGCGAATTGAATCAAACACCAGATACAAAAATGTTCTTTTTTGGAACTTGGATGATCCTACTATGTGCTGTTACCTTTGCTTTTTACTTAGTGTGGTCCGGAAAAATTATACCAAAAATTGGGGCTCCACAATTTACAAGCCTGTCCATGTTGGCTGCGAGTGTTGGCATTTTTATACATTATTTTGTGACACATCAGCAAGGCATCTCTTCTATTGTAGAGATGCCCATCCTGTATTCTAGCAGTGTATGGTATGTTATTGCGCTTGCAATTATTGCGACTGTGATTCCCTCCTTTTTAATGAGTGGGGGGATGAAAAGGATAGGGAGCAATGACCTAGCCATCATTACTAGTATTGGGCCTGTTTCGACCCTGTTTCAGGCAAGATGGGTATTAAACGAAGCATTTAGCTGGGAACAGATATTGGGCACTGTATTTGTAGTGCTGGGGGTCATACTCGTAAAAAAAGTTGGGGCAACCAAGACGAATCCCGATCACCCCAATTATCCTTCCCCCAAAGGATAAAATCTTAATATATTATATTTCTTTAATTTGTTTTAGACTATAATGTAAATATGGCTTAGTTAATAGTCTAAATCCAAATTATTCATAAACTAAGCGGTGAAAAT
>RFSD01000110.1 GCA_009924165.1 Chitinophagia bacterium
TATATATTCCCAAAAATCAATTTTTATGCAAAAAAAATCAGTTATATTTTTTCTTTGTATGTTGACTTTGCTCATCAATCAGGTGACAGGTCAAACCATACAATTTGAGAAATATACCTTGCCGAATGGCTTAAAAGTAATTTTACATGAAGATCATTCAGCACCTGTTGTGGCTGTAACAACTTTATACCACGTAGGTTCTAAAAATGAAGACACTGCAAGAACAGGCTTCGCGCATTTCTTTGAACATTTATTATTTGAAGGTTCAGAAAATATTAAAAGAGGTGAGTTTGATAAGTATATCACCAATGCTGGTGGTGCATTGAATGCAAACACATCTCAGGATCGTACTTTTTATTATGAGTTATTACCTTCTAATCAAGTTGAATTAGGATTATGGTTAGAAAGTGAGCGTATGATGCACGCTAAAATTGAACAAATTGGTGTGAATACACAAAGAGAAGTAGTAAAAGAAGAAAAGCGTCAACGTGTAGACAACCGACCTTATGGTTCTTTTTTAAATGAAGTATTAAAACGTGCTTATAAAGTACATCCATATAAATGGTCGCCAATAGGAAGTATGGATCATTTAAATGCAGCTAAATTGGATGAGTTCATCAATTTTTACAAAACATTCTATGTACCGAATAATTGTGTGTTGTCAATAGCAGGTGATTTTAATAAAGCCGAATTGAAAGCTAAAATTGAAGCTTATTTTGGTCCAATTAAAATGGGTACTAAACCAATCCCAAGACCAACCATCAAAGAACCAGCTTTAGGTGGTGAGGTAAGAGATGTGATTTACGATAATATCCAATTACCTGGGGTATTCCAAGCCTATCGTGCACCAAAACAAGGTGGAGATGAGTATTATGCATTCAATGTATTGTCTACGATTTTATCTGGTGGAGAGTCTTCTAGAATGAATAAAACTTTAGTGGATAAAAAACAACAAGCAGTGGCTGCACAATCTGTACCATTCTTTAATGAGGACGAAGGCTTATTCATTGCTTTGTCTATTGCGAATATGGGTGTGAAGATTGAGGAATTAGAAAAAAGTATGGATAGTGTTGTAAATGAATTAAAGACAGAATTGGTTGGTGAGCGTGAATTCCAAAAAGTAAAAAATCAAATTACAACTTCTCTAGTTACTGGTAACGCTACCATGGCGGGTATTGCTGAAAGTTTAGCCAATAATGAAGTGTATTTTGGTGATGCCAATTTAATCAATACAGAATTAGACAAATACAATAAAGTGACAAGACAAGATGTATTGAATGTGGCTAAGAAGTATTTAAACAAAGACAATCGAATTGTATTGTATTATTTACCTAAAGAAAAACCTGCCACTAAATAGTCAATTCATTATACAAAGTTCAACTTAAAATATTTTTATGAAAAAACAATTATACTTATTTCTATTTTTAGTTCCCTTGGTTACAATGGCACAAAATATAGATCGTTCAAAAGCGCCTTCACCAGGAAAAGCTCCAATTATTCAAGTTGGCAACCCAGTTAAATTTACATTAGCAAACGGGCTACAAGTGTTTGTAGTTAAGAATACAAAACTGCCTAAAGTAAGTGCCACATTGGCTTTAGACTACGATGGTTTTGTTGAAGGTGATAAAGCAGGTGTTGCTCAAATGGCAGGTCAGCTTTTAAAAAGAGGTACTACGACAAAATCAAAAGCGCAATTAGACGAAGCCATTGAATTTTTGGGTGGAACTATGTCAACTTCAAGTCAATCTGCATCGGTTAGTTCATTGAAAGGCAACTTTCCAAGTTTATTAGGTTTATTATCAGAAGTGGTATTGCAACCAGCATTAGCACCTGAAGAATTAGAGAAAATCCGCAAACAAACTTTGTCTGGTATCGAATCCAGTAAAGACGATCCAGATGCAATTTCTGGGAATGTAGTTAAAAAATTAGTCTATGGTGCAAACCATCCTTTTGGAGAGATGATGACGACTAAGACAGTAAATCAAGTAGCTATTGCTGATGTTAAATCATTTTTGAGTACATACTGGATTCCAAATGTTGCATACTTAATTTTTGTTGGAGATATAGAACCAGCAACTGCAAAAGCTTTGGCTGAAAAAAGTTTTGGTAATTGGAAAAGAGGAACAGCAATAAAACAAAATTTTGCCAAGCCTAATAAGCCTAGTCAAACCTATGTGGCGATTGTAGACAGGCCTGCAAGTGTTCAAAGCGTTGTAGCCATTGCTAGTACTGTTGATTTGTATCCGGGGTCTACAAATGATATCGCAGGCTCAGTAATGAATAATATTTTAGGTGGTGGATTCTCAGGTCGTTTGTTTGCGAACCTGCGCGAAAAATATGCATTTACATATGGCGCATACTCTTCTTTAAGTCCGAGTCGTCAAGTTGGTATTTTCCAAGCAGAAGCTTCTGTTAGAAATGAAAAAACAGATAGTGCTGTGCAAGAATTGTTGCGTGAAATCAATATCATCAGAAATGAGCAAGTAGGAGAGACTGAATTAAGTAGAATGAAAAATTATTTATCTGGTGGTTTTGCAAGATCACTTGAAAACCCCGCTACGATTGCCAATTTTGCGTTGAATATTGCGCGTAATAATTTGCCTGCTGACTATTATCAAAAATACTTAACTAATCTAGCGGCAGTGGATGCTGCAAAAGTGCAAAATGCAGCTAAATTATTTTTGAACACCAATCAAATGCATATTGTGATTGTAGGTAATGCAAAGCAAATTTCAAAAGGTTTAGAAAAATATGGTCCATTAAAATACTTTGATATAGAGGGAAACGAAGTTGCGGCGCCAACAGAAGTAAAAGCTGATGCAAGTTTAACACCTGCGGTTTTGATGGAAAAAGCCATTGCAGCGATAGGATCTAAAGAAGCGCTAAGTAATATCAAAGATGTTCAATTAAATGGAACAGCGAATTTAATGGGACAGTCTTTACAAATGCAACAAACCATTGTGATGCCAGGCAATGCTGTAACTACCATGTCTATGGGCAGTATGGCGATTATGAAACAATCAGTAGTTGATGGCAAATACTCTGTGGCACAACAAGGAATGGAAATGCCAATTACAGATGATCTAAAGGAAGGATTGGATGCATCTGCTACACTAGTACCTGAGCAATTATTCCTAACTAAAGGCTATGGTTTAAAGATTGTGGGTGCCGAAAAAGTAGACGGCAAAGATGCGATTGATGTAGAAGTAACAACACCTTCTAAGAAAGTTTCACATCGTTTTTATGATGCTAAAACATTCTTATTAGTAAAGACTTCTAAATCAGAAGAAGTACCAGGAAGAGGCACAATGACACAACAACAATATTTTAATGAATACAAAACAGTAAATGGTTACATAGAATTTACTATATACCTAATACACAAAAAAGCCATCCCTCGGGATGGCTTTTTTTAGCTAAATGATTTTCTCTAGGATGATACAATATCAGTTTCAATTAGAATCTGATACCGTATCCAATATTGAATAAAACTGCGCTGCTTTTTTCTTGAGCAATAGGGCTTGGTTTATCTATTAATCGGTAGGGAACCACTGCATCTTGATTGGTTGCTCTAGATATAGTAAAGTCCCAAAAATATTTATTGGTTCTATAACCAATACCACCAGAAAAGATGAAACGAGATGGTGTTACTAATGTTGTACCATTTTCGTCTGCAAATTCATTTTTATAAGGACTACCATAATATGCCGTTCCTGCTCTAGCCATCCAGTTACTTGTTAATTTAATTTCAGATCCAAGTCGGATATTAAAATTATTCTTATAAGTCGCTTTCATGGTATTATTTAAGTCATCATAATAATCCTCAGTTTCTTGGTCAAAATCATTTGCATAAAAACGGGTTCCTGCATAATTGACCCACTCAATATCTGCACTAATAAATCCTAATGGTTGTGTAGGTTTTCCTGGACTCGCAAAAAAGTAACTACCACTAAATGTTGCTTTGGTTGGGGTCATCACTGTATACTCTCTAAGACCAGGATTACCATTATTCAATTGACCTGAACTAGCAGAAACTTTACCAGCATAAGACTCAGTGTTTGTTGTCATGTCTGCAGATAGTCTATCTCTAAAGCCAATCAACTGTGGGGTATGTAAAGCAAATCCAACACGTAAAAAGTTTTCTGGTTTGTAGATGATACCAAATTTAGCACCAATACCCCAGCCTTTAGAACTAAAGTCTTCATTGAAAACAAAACCACCAAATTGGTTAGATGTATTGGTAGTTGAAAGATCAGTTTCTGACACCTGAAGTGAACGATTAAAATTCACAATAGGCAATACGATACTTGCTCCTAGGTATAATTTATCTTGTACATTTCCGCCCCAACCAAATGCCAATTCATTTGAGCTTCCACTTGTATAGGAATCAAATGTTTGATTTACACCGCTTGAAATTGGTACCAAACTTTGATATCCATCAATAGCGCCATTTTTACCGGCGATGGTGTCAATTAAAAAAGTTCTAAATGCCAATGAGCTACCAAAAATATAATTGTTTTCGGCAGCACCCATTCCTGCATTGTCATAATATAATTCCTCTAAGAATTTTTCCGAGTAGCTACTAAAATTGTTAACGCCTTTAAATCTTTGTCTACTATTAAAATCTGCTATTTGAGTGAAGCTTATTGAAAACGCAGTACTTGAATAGCCTCTATTCTTTTTGCCATCTGCAAAGACCATTCCTAAATTACCAAGTGAAGACTTATTATTAGAAGTACTTGAAAACGAACCTCTATATTTATAATCTGTTTCGGTATTTAAATATTTACTTGTTACAAGTAATTCGCCAGACTTGTAAAAGCCTAATCCTGCAGGATTGATATGTGCAGCGGATAAATCACCTCCTAGAGAACCCATTGCGCCTCCTAATGCATTACTGCGAGGTGTTCCATTGGGAGCAAACCAAGATAATCTTAATCCATCCTCTGGACTTTGTGCTTTTAATGTTGTACTTGCGAATACTAAAATTCCTATTACTATTTTTTTCATATTACTTTTGATTGAACTTTTTGTTATCACCAAATTAAAACTACTCTATGTGATTCAGTGCTATTAATTACCGCCCCTTGGTGGTCTTGAACTAGGAGCAGATCCGCTACTATTGAATCCACCACTTCTTCCACCTGCACTATTATTTAAAGAAGGGGTAGAGTTGTAATTGGAGCTAGAGTTACTAGATTTATTTTGGTTATTACTGCTAAAACCGCCATTGTTAAAATAACGAGCAGGACGATCAAAACTATTTGCTTGATTTACGTTTGAGTTATTTGTTGTTACACGTCTTAATAAATTACCAAAGCGACTATTTAAATTTGGATTACCTGTATAGCGTGTTGAACCATTAGTACTATTTGAAAAACTATTGGCGTTGTTGTAATTTCTGTTTGTTCGATATGCACTTAGTGCAGGAGCGCTTGTTTGCATTGCCCTTGGTGTGTAATTATTTCTTTGCATAGGGAAATCGCTTACACCACCACCATAATAAATTGGTCTGTATGGGTTCCAGAAACCTGCGAAATAAGGGTTCCATCCGCCCCATCCGCCAA
>RFSD01000012.1 GCA_009924165.1 Chitinophagia bacterium
CTCAGGCACTGTATCTAATCCAATGATATTGGAGTAAAAGTCGCCAGTTTTTTGAATATCTACCACATAGATAGCTGTATGGTTGATATGCGCTTTTGATTGTTGTGCATTGGCATGAATTGCAAAGAAGCAAACCAAAAAGTGGATACAGAAACATTTTTTCATAGAATACTATTTAAGATCATATAAAATGACGAACAAATTCTAAGCCAAATATATCTACTTTCCATAACTAATTAATGACTAATAAGATCAAACCTATGGACTTTTCTATTTCAACACTCCAAGTATAACTAAGATTGCTTATTTTAGCACGAGTATTATCATTTTAATTCACTACAGACTCAAACGTCTTTTAAATTTTTTACTATGAGCGAAATATCAAAATACATGCGTGTTTCCCACCGTTATCTTGGTTTCTTTTTAGCTGGTATTATGGCCATCTATTCAATTAGTGGTATCATCATGATTTTTAGAGATACGGATTTTTTGAAACAAGAGAAACAAAAAACACTCACTGTAGCAACAGGTCTTGAATCACATGCAGTTGGAGCTGCTATCAAAATTAAAAATCTTAAAATAATGTCAGACACACTCGATGTGGTGACTTTTGAACAAGGTACTTATAATAAAACTACTGGTGTGGCAGAATTTACTGTGAAGGAGTTGCCATACTTATTAAATAAGATGACCAAGATGCATAAGGCAACAAATAAAGATCCTTTGTATTATTTAAATATATTTTTTGGATTTTCATTATTCCTTTTTGTCATCTCATCCTTTTATATGTTTATGCCAGGCACAACAATTTTCAAAAAAGGAATGTACTTTACTTTAGCAGGAATTGTTTTAACACTTGTGATGTTATTTTTTTAGATTAGTATTTTATTGAATTAAATGCTCGTACAAAATATTGACTGTTTTGTGTAAGACTCCATTGATTCCATTGATTGTTTTTGTATCACAACCATTGCTGATGACTACAAAGCCAATTTTTTCTTTGGGTTCAAAAAACATAATACTATATAGCCCGTAAGCTACACCTGTATGGCCAATCATCGTTTTACCTGGTATCAATTGTGTAGAAGTTTCCAATGCCATCCCATAGTTTTCTTCTTCGGAAATGATTGCCTGCATTTGTTTGGATAAGTTTTTTGGTATGATTCTTTTTCCTTTATGTTTACCCAATTGACTATGCATAATCATATACTCAGCTAAGTCATGTGCCGATATCTTCATCCCACCTGTTGGTGAAAATATTGGAGTACTTCGCCCCATGGTATAATTATTAATTTCTTCGGTTCTTGGTGCATAGGCACTTGGGGAGTTGATAAACTTTGTACTATCTCTTTTGAATTCGTAAATTTTTGCAATCAAATTGCTATCTAATGTATTCACATTATAACCTCCATATAAACCAAGTGGATCCAATATTTGTTGCTGGATGTATTTATCAAATCGAATACCGGTCATTTTTTCTAAAATGGTTCCTGCTAAATTGTAATTTAAATTACAATACATATATCCTTTATCGGGTTCGTAAGCGTTGTAAGATTTTTCCCAATTTGGATTTTTTGATGGGTCAATTGCGTCTAAACTAAAATAACCTTCACTGTCATTGATAGAAGAACGATGAGACAATAACATTTTTAAGGTAATAATTGTATTTGGAAACTTTGGATTTCTAATTTTAAATCCAACTAACTCACTCACATCTTGGTCTAAACTAATTTGCTTTTTTGCAACTAATTGCATAATAGCAGTACTTGTGAATGACTTTGAGATGGATGCGATTCTAAATATGTTGTTATTTTGCAATGGTAATCGTTGGTCAAGGTCTTTATATCCAAATGAGTGATTGTAAATGATTTTATTATTTTTTACCACTGCAACCGATAGACCCACAACAGGAGTGGTTTGCATCAATTGTTGAATTGCAGCCTCCGCCTTTTCGGCTTTATTTGAAAAATTATAGGCTACCTTTGTATTTAAATTATACATTTTGAAGTTTATCGATTTAGGGCTGGATCAGCGCATTTTAGACGGCATTGACGCAATGGGATATGAAACAGCAACACCTGTTCAACAACAGGTGATGGTTCCAATATTAGAAGGGAAGGATATTATAGCAGCCGCACAAACAGGTACAGGTAAAACAGCCGCATTTTTATTGCCATTATTACATCGTCTTTTGACCTCACCGCATCATGCTGGTGATATCAATGCATTGGTAATTGTGCCTACAAGAGAGTTGGCGATTCAAATTGCAGAAGGTTTAGAAGGACTTGCCTATTTTACAGACGTAAGTTCTATCGCAGTATATGGTGGAGGAGATGGTAATTCTTTTGCAGCAGAGAAAAAAGCATTGACTTCTGGTGCGGATATTGTGGTTTGCACACCTGGTAGAATGATCGCGCATTTGAACATGGGTTATGTGAAATTAAAAGGGTTGAAATATTTAGTGTTGGATGAGGCGGATAGAATGTTGGACATGGGCTTCAACGACGACATTGCTAAAATCATTACTTATCTTCCTGCCGAAAGACAGAACTTATTATTTTCTGCAACGATGCCGCAAAAAATGCGTGCCCTTGCCAATAAAATTTTAAAAAATCCGGTGGAGATCAATATTGCTATTTCAAAACCACCAGAACAAATTGTACAGAAAGCATTTATAGTGTATGAACAGCAAAAGGCAGGTATTATTAAAGACATGCTTGGTTCAAAGCGTTTTTCGAAAGTGATTGTCTTTTGTTCTAAAAAACAAAACGTAAAAGAATTAACTACAATTTTAAAATCTGCGAAATTAGCAGCTGAAGAAATTCATTCGGATCTAGACCAAAAATGCAGAGAGCAATACCTACAAGATTATAGAAATGGTAAAACCAATATTTTAGTTGCTACAGATATCTTAAGTAGAGGTATTGATATCGAAGACATTGATCTTGTAATCAATTACGATGTACCGAATGATGGGGAGGATTATATCCACCGTATTGGAAGAACTGCTCGTGCTGCAACAACAGGCACTGCTTTTACTTTAGTAAGTGAAAAGGAGCAATCTAAATTTGCATTGATCGAAGAATTATTAGGTGCACCTGTTTTAAAAGGTACTGTACCTGAAATGTTTGGTCCCACGCCTCAATATAATCCAAAACAAAAAAAATCTAGTGGTTTTAAAAGAAGAAAGTAGTTTTATAAATAGTCAAATGCCTAAAAATAATATCATTCTATTTGATGGGGTTTGTAATTTTTGCAATCGTACAATCAATATCATTTTGAAGTACGACAAGCAAGTTTATTTTCAATTTGCACCATCTCAATCCAGCGCTGCATTGGCTATCATGCAAGAATTCTGCTTAGAAGAAAATGCAATTGCTTCGGTTATTTTAATTGACCAAGAAAAAGTGTACACTAAAACAGATGCTGTCATTCAAATAGCCAAGCATTTATCTGGCTGGCCTAAATTGTTTCGTTTATTAAAGTTTATACCAAAACCTATACGTGATTTTGCATACGATTTGATTGCAAAAAATAGGTATGTATTATTCGGGAAAAAAGATCATTGCATGATACCAGACGCATCCATTCGTCATAGATTCCTACAATAAATTATTTCCTTATTTATTTTTTTGAAAAAATTGGTGAAAAAATAGCATCTGGAAATCGATACTACTTCGCCAATAGGGATGATTGTGTCCGCCAGCGCGTTCTATATAATCGTGGTCAATTTTTAGTTGTAGCAATTTTTCATGTAATGCACGATTCATAGCTATGAAAATATCATCTACCCCACAATCAAAAATGATCGCTAATTGATTATTTGTAAGTAAATCAACTTGCCGCATGACAGTATAATCATACCATCTTTCTTTATTGCTTTCATATGCCCCTAATAAATTCTGAAGATTCCAACTTTTTGGAAAAGGTCTAAAATCAAATCCACCCGATGTAGACCCTGCAGCACCAAAAATATCGGTATGTCTTATCGCAAGGTACAATGCGCCGTGTCCTCCCATGCTCAAGCCTGTGATGGCCCTTGACTTTGAACTAGCCATGGTTGAAAAATTTGCATCTACATAAGGCACTAATTCTTTTGTGATATAAGATTCGTATTGACTCGTGCTATCAATTGGACTATCAAAATACCAACTACTTTTCCCACCATCAGCGTACACAAAAATAATTTTTAAATCATCTGAAGTTTTTGCTAATTGTGGTGCAGTTTTACTCCATTGAGCGTAATTCCCATCATATCCATTCAATAAGTATACAACAGGATAGCGTTCTTGGATACTGTTTTTTTGACTTTGTTTACTTGGCTGAACTATAACGAATTTAACTGCTTTTTTTAAATAGGTACTTTTCATCTCTATGGTATCAACGCTGCCCGCAATGGCATGCAAACCAAATAATATAAATAGGGCTGTAATCATTTTTTTCATTCCACTAATTTAAAGCTTCTTATTTTAGGTTAGAAGCATTTTTCGGGTAACTTTAAGGTATAATGCCTCTTTATGAAATTGTATAGCACCGTTTTCTTTATTTTTTTATCCATTTCCGCATTCTCGCAGTCAGATTCAACTAAAAAACAAGTTGTTTTAACTAGAATTATAATGGATATCAATGAAATTCAAGACCCATTACTTTTTGCTTCTTCTATTGATATTAGTTTAAAACCAACTAAACTCAAAGAAAAGTATGCCACACATATCCTTTTAGGTAGTATGGAAATTGGAGATGTGAGGACAGTGCAGATGGATTTAAGTGAAAATAAAATGGATAAAGCGGCCATCATGAGTAGCTTAATCAATTTTACATTTAAATCTCGTTCGGTGGATGATTTTATTGGGGTATTTAATTTTATTTTTGAATTTTCTGATGGCACGAATTACCCCTTTCGTTTAGGTAGAATTGCTATTGGGAATGATATTAAATTAACAAGTATTTCTCGTACCATTTTTATTCGATAATTTTTTAATCACTTTTTAATTAAAGACTTCATAAGTTTAAGTAGTTTTGCTTATTGAATCTTCTTTTTTTTATTCAGGCTAATATAATTTTATGACGATCAAGATAATAAAAAATAGATCAGATATTGGGGCAGGTACAAGGGGATCGGATTTAGGGATAGACGCAATTGAAATTGCAGCGATTAATCAAAATAATGATTTTTTTCATCGCCATTTATTTGTAGACGTTAAAACACATAACGAAACTATATACAATAAAAACAATAATAATTTTGCTAAACGAATTGAGCATGTAGTAGAGCAATGCCAAAGGGTTTCAGATGTTGTTAGAACAACTATTAATACAGGATTTTTTCCAATTGTTTTATCTGGGGATCACTCTTCTGCGTTGGGCACTATCAGTGGTATTAAAGCTGCTTCACCCAATAAAAGATTAGGTGTAATTTGGATTGACGCACATGCCGACTTGCATTCTCCTTTTACATCTCCCTCCGGAAATATTCATGGTATGCCTTTAGCAGCTGCACTGCAAGAAGATAATCTTACATGCAAGGTAAATGATCCAAGTACTGCCACATTGGTGCATTGGAATAATTTAAAAAATGTAGGCACACCAGATAAAAAATTATTGCCACAAGATTTAATTTATTTTGGTTTAAGAGATTTTGAATCAGCCGAAGCACATATTATTGAAAAAGAGGAAATCTCATGTTACAAAGTAGAAGAATTAAGATTTCGTGGACTAGAAGTTTGTGTTAAAGAAGCTCTAGAACAATTACAAGATTGCGATCATATTTATATTTCCTTCGACGTGGATTCAATGGACTGCGATCACGTTTCGACAGGCACGGGCACCCCAGTTCCTATTGGCTTTTTTGCCGAAGAAATTGTAGGAATTTTTGATCAATTGTTTTTATCCAACAAATTGGTCTGTATTGAATTCACAGAAGTAAATCCTTTACTCGATAACAAGGGAAACCTGATGGCCGAGACCGCTTTTATGGTTTTAGACCACATTGCTAAAAAGATCTAACAAATTCTCTTAGAATATTAAACAAAACCTTCAATTACATTGTTTTATACTTGAATTCAAAACAGATGTATATGCAATGGTTTAAAGGGGTTTTTGTAGGTTTATTGCTTGTTTTTACTACAGATTTAGCTGTAGCGCAGGGTACAGTTCAAAATACTGGTAAACTGAGTGGTGTCTTGGTGAATAGAAAAACCCAACAAAATGTAGGTGGTCTTTTGGTATCATTAACACCAAGTGGTGAAAAAATGATTTCTGACAGCAATGGCGCATTTAGGTTTACAAGTCTTTTGCCTGGCACATACGCCATTAAAATTACAGGTCTTGGCATACAAGAGAAATTACTAACCAACGTCATTGTGACGTCGGGTAACGAAAATACTTTCACTATTGAACTAGAACCTACGGTGAATCAGTTGAATGCAGTGACCGTTACAAGTAGACGTAATACAGCTAAAGCAACCACGCTCGAAAGTCCTTTGAGTATTCAAAGATTAACTGCCGAGGAAATCAAAGCCAATCCAGGCGGGAATTTTGATATCAGTAAAGTGATTCAATCTTTACCGGGTGTGGGTGGAGGCGCGGCAGGTGGTACATTTAGAAATGATATTATTATAAGAGGTGGTGCGCCAAGTGAAAACGTTTTTTACTTGGATGGCATTGAAGTCCCTATTATCAATCACTTTAGTACACAAGGTAGTGGTGGTGGTCCTCAAGGGATATTGAATGTGAGTTTTATTCAGGATGTAAAATTGAGTACATCTGCTTTTGATGCGAGATATGACAATGCATTGAGTAGTGTTTTTCAGTTTCGTCAAAAAAACGGCAATGCCAATAAATTGCAAGGTAATTTTAGAGTGAGCGGAACAGAAGTGGCTGCCACTTTAGATGGGCCTATTTCTAAAAAAACAACTTTCTTAGCATCAGTTAGACGAAGTTATTTAGAACTACTTTTTAAGGCTTTGGATTTGCCGATACGACCTAATTATTGGGATTATCAATTTAAGACCACTACAAAAATCAATGATAAAACAACGTTGACCACACTTGGTCTTGCAGCCATTGATGAATTTAGATTAGCAGCACCAAAAGAAGCGACCCCAGAAAAATTATTTGCGATCAATAATAATCCTTTGGTAAATCAATGGAATTATACGCTTGGTGTTTCTTTAAAAAAATTAATTCAAGATGGTTATTGGAATTTATCAATTAGCAGAAATACTTTAGACAATCAAGCAGATAGATACGAGGACAACGAAAAACCTTCGAATGCAACACGTACTTATCAAATTAGGAGTAATGAAACCGAAAATAAATTAAGATTTGATGTCACTAAAAATATTAATACTATTAGTTTGAGTTATGGTATAGTGGCGCAGTATGTGCAATTTGATAATGCCTTTTTCCAAATTTTTAGACCTGCTTTGAAAGACAGTACTGGTAAAACAATACAAGATGCAATCACTTTCAATACCAACACTGGAGTTAATTTTCTAAGATATGGTGGGTTCGTACAATTGGGTACAAGATTATTTGATGACCGCTTAGCTGTTAGCACAGGATTGAGAGCAGATGCAAATAGTTTTGAATCAAGTAGTCAAAATCCTTTAGATCAATTAAGCCCAAGAATCAGTTTAAGTTATGCTTTAAGCAACACATGGAATTTTAGTGCGAGTTATGGTACCTATTATCGATTGCCTAGTTATACGCAATTAGCTTATTCCAATAATGGATTCACGAATCCTGGTAAGTACATTCAGTCTAACCATTATGTTGCTGGATTTGAATACCTGCCTTCGAGTACTACAAGATTCACCTTTGAAGGATTTTATAAAGGATATAAAAATTATCCCGTGAGCGTATTAGACCAAATCAGTCTTGCGAACAAGGGGATTGAATTTGGCGCAATCGGTAATGAACCAATTCAACAGGATGGCACAGGAAGGGCCTATGGTTTTGAATTTTTTGCGCAACAAAAATTGACAGAAAAATTCTTTGGTGTATTGAGTTATACTTTATATTGGAGCGAATTTTCGGGACTAGATAAAAAATTAAAACCTGCAAGTTGGGACAATAGACATTTAATCAGTACAACTGTTGGGTATAAGCTTCCAAAGAATTGGGAGCTAGGTGTTAAATTTAGGTACCAAGGCCCTGCACCATACACACCATATAATTTAGAGCAAAGTAGATTGAATTTTTTAACACTTGGATCTGGCGTATTTGATTACGATCAAGTGAACACTTTAAGATTAAAAGCATTTCATTCTGGAGACATTCGTTTGGATAAAAAATGGAACTATAAAAAAACAACATTTGATTTTTACATTGACATACAAAATTTTTATGCATCTAAAAGTACTGGGTCACCTCAGTATACGTTTAAAAGAACAGATGACAATACTCGCTTTTTAAGTACCAATGGCAAGCCTGTACAAACAAATGGCAGTAATGCAATTCCTTATCTACTAGAAAACGCCGAAGGCACATTCATACCAACCATTGGGTTTATTATTGAATTTTAAATTGATTGGTTTAACTTCAGCTGACTATTAAGTGAATTGTAAATTAAAAATTGTCATGAAAAATCTAGATGCCATTGTGCCTGAATTGGCTACGTATATTCCAAATTATAGTCAAACTAATAAATCAATTTCAGAGGCCTCTGTTGGTTGGCATATAGCACATTGCTTATTGGTGATTAAACAAATCACATCGACTGTGGCGCAGTCAGATCCTAAGTTGTATAAGTCCAAGTTTAATATGACTCGTTTTTTTGTCTTTTTATCTAAGACCATTCCAAGAGGAAAAGCCAAAGCACCTAAAGTGGTGATTCCTACTGATGAAATTACATCAGAGATTTTACAAGAGAGTTTAAAAAATACCTATGGAGCTATTACTTATTTAAAAGATTGTGAGGAGAAACAATATTTTATGCATCCATTTTTTGGGCAACTTAATAAAAAACAAACGATCAAATTTCTAGCAATTCATACCGAACACCATTTAAAAATTATAAGAGATATTTTAAAATAGGGTTGATCTAGTTTTCGTTCAATTTAGAAATACATTTAATTAAATCTTCTTCCTTCTTAATTTTCAAATTATTTTTTCGTAAAATACTTTCAAGCTTTGTTGCATCTGCTTTATATAGACTTAGTAGGTCCTCATTGGACTTTGGTGCTTTTTTTAAACTCATTGATTGATCATACAAGAATAATTTAGGAAATTGTTCAATGGTTCTTAACATCGTCGCACTACTATATGGCTTTGCTTCGGTGACTTGAATAAAAAAATACTTAAGTAAACTAACTTTTCCTTTTGCAAGTACTTGGTAAATTGTTTTATGATTTTGTTTTTCATAAACAGGAAATCCATATTCAAAGAAAAGTATTTCACCATTTTTATTTAACTCAACTTGTTTGATGGCTGGTAATACAGCAAGTTCTTTGCCCTCAGGTGTTTTATAAATCACCTCATTACTTAATAAATTAATTTTTATAGGTACATTTTCGTAACGTTGCCCAGTTGCCAATACAATGTTTGCTGGTAAAAATTCAGGATCAAAAAAGGGCGATCCATAATTTTCCATGTCTGCTCCAAGATTCACCATTTTGCCATTGCCATCCACAGCAATGATAACAGATTGACCTATGTCTTTAAAACTAAAATTATTTAAAGTTTGGGCTTGGATTAAATGAGGAATGCAAAAGAGGACACCTACAGACAGGAAGTTGAAAAAACATTTCATAGATTGGGAGGTTTGTGGTTTAAAATTATGACTTATTCAATTATGGGCATTTTTTTACATTATTTGGTGTAAATCATTCAAAATCAATCATTTTACCTTTTTTTGAGGATTTTATTTAAAAAAAGAGGCTATAAAATTTTAAATAGTGACTATATAAACTGCTTATATACTAACAATTGTTGCGCCTGTTTAATTTTTTTTTGTTAGTTTTTAGTTACGAATTTGTTAAATCTTAAGTATATTCGTCTGCAAAAGGAATGATTTTTACCGCTTATCACAATAAGTTTTGAACATCATTCCTTTTAAGAAAAATTTTAATTACAAAACAAAACAACATGACTAAAAAAATCATTGTAAGTGTTTGTGCATTTTTAATGACCATCATGGTCGGTTTCGCACAAACAGTTACTATAACCGGTAAGGTTATTGATGAAAAGAATGATCCTGTTGCCGGTGCAAGTGTGCTTGAAAAAAGCACTACTAAAGGTGTGAGTGCCGGTAATGATGGTACATTTACTATTTCAGTAAAAAAAGGCGCTACTTTAGTGGTTTCAGCTTTAGGCTTTGAAAGCAAACAAGTATCTGCTAACAACACCAATTTAACAATCGTTTTGACTTCTGATGTGAAGGCTTTGAGCGAGGTGGTTGTAACAGGTGTTGGTGCTGCAACAAGTAAGAAAAAGCTAGGGGTTGCAGTTGAATCTGTAAACCTTTCTAGCCAAGTTAAAGTGCCGACAGGTGATGTTGGTCAACAATTAGTTGGTCAAATTGCTGGTGCTCAAATCAGCAGTACCAACGGTAACCCAGGTCGTCCTTTACAAATCTTATTAAGAGGTATTAACACTGTACAAGGTGGAACATCACCAATGATCTTGATCGATGGTATTGAAGCACGCGGTACAAGTTTAAACTCGATTGACGTAAACATCATCGAAAGAGTAGAGGTAGTACAAGGTGCTGCTGCTGCATCTTTATATGGTGCGCAAGGTGCGAATGGTGTAATCCAATTATTTACTAAAAAAGGTAAAAGCGGTAAGTTGAATATTGAGTTTAGCTCAAGTGCAACAACCAATGAATTATTAAACATTGGTGGTTTATCAAAAGCTAAAAACCACGCATTCAGAACTGATGCAGACAATAACGTATTGACTGGTTCTGGAGCAATCATGACTTTAGATCCTTCTACTTTAGTGTTCAACGGTGACGTGGTTTATGATGCATTGAATGTTGCTAGTTTCCAAAACAAACCATATAACAAGAACTTAAAGTACATCGATCATTACAAGATGTTCTTACAACAAGGTTATGCTTTGAATAATTCAGTGACTGTTTCTGGTGCAAAAGATAAAGTTGATTTCTTATTCTCTGCATCAAATAACCAACAGAATTCAAACTTCATCAACAATGGTGAATTTTCTCGTTCTAACTTAACTTCTAAAATTGGATTTGAAGTTGCGAAAGGATTAAAGTTTACTACGACTACACAATTGATTTACACTAAGAATACAATGAATGACCAAACTGGTCGTAGTTTTGTATTTGCAATTAACAACGCGCGTCCTTTTGCTCCTTTTGATGTAAAGAACGCAGATGGAAAATACGCTACATATTTTGGAGCGGCAGCTGGTGTGAACCACTCTAACCCATTTGCTGATAATGATGAGTCTCGTACTAAAATTGCAACTGTGGATGTAATCCAAAACTTTAACTTAAACTATAAGTTACCTAAGTTCTTAGAATTTGATGCAAAATATGCATTGAACTACAATAATCAGAATGTCACTTATGCATATGATGAGCAGTGGAATAACAAGAACAGAGTATTACAAAATCGTTATACTTATAACTGGTCTCCTGCTCCAACTGCATTCACAACTGGTGAGATTGATAACTATGTAGAAAGAACTACTTTCCAAAACTTTATTGGAACGATGAACTTCCGTACTGATTTCGAAAAGGATTTCAATATCAATATCCCTTTAAAGACATTTACAACAGCTGCATTTGACTACCGTCGTAACCAATATAGATCATTCAGAGCAGCTGCTTTTGATGGTCCAGGTTATGCACCATGGAATATGTCTCAAGCTGCTAACTACAGAGTTGTAAGAGATTATATAGAGCCATTTGTTACCTATGGTTTCTTAGCGAATCAAAGATTTGAGTACTCTAACTTTACAGGTTTCTCTGTAGGTGTTAGAAGTGACTTCTCATCTGCATTCGGTTCTGGTGCGACTGCACAAACCTTCCCTAGAGGAGACTTCTTCTTTACTTTATCTAACTTAAAATTCTGGCAGAATTTAAAAATCTCCAACATTTTATCTGAAGTGAAGTTTAGAGCTGGTTATGGTGAGGCAGGTATCCAACCAGGCGCCTTCCAACGTTTTACAATTTTAGGTGCTCAGAATTTAGGTGGTGCTAGTGTATTTACTTTCCCTACTACCAATCCAAATCCAAACTTATCAGTGGAGTTATCTAAAGAGACTGAATTTGGTACTGATTTAACTTTTACACTTGGTAAAGGTGATTGGTTTAAAACTGCAAATATCTCTGCGACTTATTGGAGTAGAAATACAGATAACGCAATTTACAGTGTAGACGCTGCACCTTCTACAGGTGTGGGTGGAAAACTAGATAACGCATTTGGATTGAAATCAAGCGGTTTACAAGCTTCATTAAACTTAAATGTTTATTCTGGAAAAGATTGGAATTGGGATTTCATCACCAACTATGCCAATCAAGCTTCTGAGATTTCTTATGTAAAAGGACCTCCAGTAATTTTAATATCTTCTGCAGGTAGTGTGGGTATCACATTAAGACAAGGATATAAAATTGGTCAGTTCTTTGGTTTCAAAATGATGAGATCATTAACTGAATTAAACCCACAAACTGGTTTACCACATATTCCTGAAGCACAAAGAGCTAATTTCGAAGTAGCTAGTAATGGTTGGGTTGTGAATAAAACAACTAAACAAGCGGTGGCATTACCAGGTCAATATAGCCTTGGTGATCCTAACCCTAAGTTCAACATGAGCTTTATCAACAACCTACAGTACAAAGGCATCTTCACATTCAATATGCAATGGGATTGGGTTTATGGTAATAATCTATACAACCAAACTAAACAGTGGATGTACCGTGATGGTATTCACTCTGATTACGAACAGCCTATTACTATTAATGGTGAAACACAAGCTTACACTGCTTTCTACAGAAGTATTTATGCAGGTGGTGCAGCGAACGGAACAAAGAACTACTTCTATGAAGATGCATCTTTCTGGCGTTTAAGAAACCTTTCTTTTGGAGTGGATATTGCAAAATTGACAAAAATCAAATTTACAAATCGCTTACAATTAGTTGTTTCTGGTCGTAACTTGTTAACCTTCACTCCATACACTGGTATGGATCCGGAAGTTAACTTTGCTACTAACTCAGCATTCGATCGTGGTTTAGATCACAATACTATTCCTAACACCAAAGCTTACACAATAGGCTTGAACTTAGGATTTTAAACCTTAACTTTTAAATTTTTAGTAATGAAGAATAATAAAATTTTGGTTGGAGTATTAGGAATTGCTTTAAGCTTTACGGCTTGTAAGAAAGACCTTGATATTTCCAACGTGAACTCTCCGACCCCGGCGAGTGCACAAAACGAGAATGGATTATTTCCATTTGCTCAGGGAACTATCTATTTGAATGGTTTCCATAACCTTAAGTATTCAGATGGTGTTTATGGTCGTTTTTGGCCAGGCGCTATGGGCTTTCACGAACTAATGGGTGACGTAATTGGTGCGGAAGCAGCCAATGCGTTTATGAACCAAATTGGTTGTCCTAATAGAGTGACTTTAGACAACGGAACGGTTGTTGTGAATCCAAGTCAACCAAATACACAGTATGCATTGCTAAGACAAATAAATAACAATGCACAAAGCGGAAGTAATACTACTTTCTACGAGTGGGCTTATATGTACAACATGATTGCTGCTGCGAATGAGATTTTAGCGCTTGCAGATAAAACCACATTCTCAGGTACGGGTGCTGCAACTAAAAAAGCAACAATCCAAGCTTGGGCTTATTGGTGGAAAGGTTATGCTTATAGCAGAATCGGTTCTACCTATTATGCTGGTTTAATTCAAAACGCAGGAACTTCTGAAGCAACAACCAATGGTAATTATGTAACTAAGGAAGCAATCATTACCGAAGCAAATTCAAATTTTGATAAAGCAGTGACTGCTTTAAGTGCTGCAACTTCTGCAACTGATTACTCTGCTACTCTTGGAAGATTAATTCCTGCCTTTTTACAAAAAGGTAAAGGTGGTATCTTAACAATAGATATGTGGAGACGTAATATCAATACCATCAAAGCGCGTAATATCTTAGTAAATACACCTAGAGCTAGCATGTCTTCTTCTCAATGGAGTGCAATTTTGACTTTAGTGAATGATGGTGTTAGAGCAACAGATTTAATCTTTACTGCTCGTTCAGACGCTAATGGAGATTTCTTAGGTACTGGTATTAGCGTTGCTGATAAAATTGGTCAAGCAGCTACTACTGGTTCAACAAACACGTATAAATTAAGTGAGCGTTGGGTACAGGAATTTGTTGCTGGTGACAAGCGTAGAGATAATAACGTTATCACTTTAGCTTCAGTTGGTTTATTCAACTCTGATCGTGGTAACTCTTTCAATACACGCTATAGCTTGAAATATGGTGGTAACGGAGTTGCAGGTGTAATTACTTGGGCAAACAATGTAATTGGTGCAAATGAAATTACAATTGCAGGTACTTACGAAGAGAACGAATTAATGAAGGCGGAAGCTTTGATTATGACTGGACAAATTGATGCAGGTGCAGCAGCTATTGATGCTGTTAGAACATACCAAGGTGCAGGGTTGCCTGCATTAGGTACTGGTTTAACGCAAGCTGCAGCTTACGAGCAATTAAGAAGAGAGCGTAGAATTGCTTTAGCATTCAAAGGCTTATCTTTCTATGATGCTCGTCGTTGGGATATCATTGCCCCAGACAAGTCTCGTACTGGAGCTACAGTAGTCTCTGTGACTGGTGCTGTTAGCACAAATGCTACAATCGTCTATGGTTTCTTAGACTATTGGGATGTACCAGACAATGAGTTGGCTTACAATCCAGCTTTACCAGGATCTGCTCCAACTAAGAATCCTAAGCAATAATTATTTTTTAGGTAATATTTTGAAACAAGACCCCTCGGGGTCTTGTTTTTTTATGTACCTATTGTAACTTTAAGGTATAATAGCAATCCTATGAAAACTGTATTTACCTGTTTCTCACTTTTACTAGCCACTTTTAGCCTTGCGCAAAGAAATTCGATTTCAACCACCAGCAAGTGGGGGCAACAAATTTTCTTAAGTGATGTCAATGGACAAGCTTTTGTTAATATCTACGATGGCATTAACGGGACTGTGTATGATCAAACAGCATATCAATTAGCTAAAATTACTTTAAAAGATGGCAGGGTGTATAATGATGTAAAAACAAGAATTAATCTGTTAGAACACGAAGTTAATTTTATTGCATCCAATGGTCAAGAGGGTTTTCTTGGAAAAGGAATGGCTGCAGAAATTGCTTATGAAGACAATAATTTAAGTGAGGCAAAAATATTTCAATGTGGGTTCCCGCCAATTGATAATCAAAATAGAATCTCATTTTATCAAATCTTATTAAACGGTAAAGCTAGCTTACTTAAATCTGTGTATAAAGCAATTCAAGAACGCAATAATGATTTGTCTGGTGAGCGCTTTAAAGAATTTGCTACCTATGAAAATTTGTACTTATTAAAAGAAGGTACGATGACTCGAATTAAAAAAGATAAATCTAGTTTGCTAGCCTTGTTTCAAGATAAAAAAGAGGCCATTGCAAAATACATAGAAGATCAAAAATTAAATTTAAAGAACGAAGCACATTTAAAAGCATTAGTACAATACTATAATACCTTATAAATGGACTTTGTTGAACAATTAAATCAATGGGGGCATGAAAAGAAACCCTTTGTTTTTCTCATTGATTTTGAACAAAAAAAACCTTTGGCTTGGCTTGCAGACCAATGCTCTGATCATTTTCAATTTAAATTCACCAAAGCTAGTTCTTTAAAAAAATCAGATACAACTTTAACAGAAACTGATCAAGTATCTGCAATAGATGATGCTGGTTTTGCAAATTCTAAAGTGAATTTTAAATCAGAAGGTTTGCTGACAAAGTATCCTATAACCCTTGATGACTATCAGCATAAGTATAATCAAGTAATTGACGCATTGTATAAGGGAGATAGTTTTTTAATGAATTTGACTATCCCGACACCGGTCCAAAACAAGCTAGATTTTCAAACTTACTTTGATCACGCGAAATCTAAATATGTAATTTGGCTAAAAGAGCAGTTCATTGCTTTTTCACCTGAAACTTTTATACAGATTCAAAACGGCAAAATTGCTACATTCCCCATGAAAGGAACGATTGATGCAAGCTTGCCCAATGCAAAAGAATTGCTGCTCAATGATCCTAAAGAATATGCAGAACATGCTACCATTGTAGACCTCTTAAGAAATGATTTAAGCAGGGTAGCATCCAAAGTGAGGGTAACCAATTTTAGGTATTACGAAGAAATCCCAACTCAAAATGGAGTGATTGGTCAAATGAGTTCGGCCATTGAAGGGGAACTGCCAACGAATTATGCGTCTAAAATTGGAAGTATATTATATGACTTATTGCCAGCTGGCTCTGTATCGGGTGCGCCCAAAAAGAAAACAGCCGAATTGATTGCTTCAATAGAAGGAACAGACCGTGGATATTATACAGGTATTGCTGGTTACCAAGAAATGATAAACAAAGTATATGTCCCAGTTTTTTGAGAGTATCCGCGTAAAAGACGGTATTGCTGAAAACCTAGGCTTTCATCAATCAAGGATCAATAGAACGCTTAATGCTTTTAATGTATCTAAAATAAGCATTGATTTAGCATCTATTGTAAAGCAATTAGTATTACCTGCAGAAGGCTTGTTTAAATTAAAAATCTCTTATGATCTAAACGGAAATTATCATTCAGTTTTTACTCCATACCAATATAAGCAAATTCAAAATTTCGCCTTAGTCGATATAAAGGGTCAATCTTACAATTATAAATTTTCGAATAGAGATTGGATCAATGAAGCGCTCCTTCATTCTGGTCAAGACGAAATTATAATGCATGAAGGAGGTTTGATTA
Source organism: Chitinophagia bacterium (assembly GCA_009924165.1). GTDB lineage: Bacteria > Bacteroidota > Bacteroidia > Chitinophagales > Chitinophagaceae > Sediminibacterium. The sequence goes on from RFSD01000012.1 coordinate 16,986, forward strand.
AAGACAGTTCTTATGCCAATATCGTATTCTTTGATGGGGTAAATTGGGTTACACCAGCTTTGCCATTATTAGAAGGTACACAACGTGTAAGATTAATTGAAACAGGGCTTATTCAACCCAAAGCTTTATATATTCAAGATATATCTAGTTTCAAGCAATTTAAATGCATCAATGCAATGATGGGATGGGAGGATGCAGTAGAATATAAAATTGAATGTATTAAAGAATACTTCCTTTAGCCCAATTCAACGCGATAAGTGTTTTAAAGAATTTAGTTTTGAGTTCATAGCCTTTCAAAACAACCTCTATATACTTTATTTCTCTATTGTTGACTAGAAAGAGGCTACTCTCACCAATTTCGAATCTTTCTAATTCAACATCCAATAAACGCTTTGTATTTTCAACACTCTTTAAATTGATTTTATATTGATTCCTGAATGCACTTAAAGCAGCATAATAGGTTTTAATTTTATTTTCAATTTCAAGTCTGGTTTGTCCTATTTCTAAATTTTGTTGGTCAATTTTTATCTTAGCTTGCTTTAAATCTCCTCTGGCTTGTCTTAAAAATAACGGTAGCCCAAATTGCAAGCCTGCTTTATAATTATTTTGATACAATGCACTATTCAAAGGATTTGAGAATTCATATCCTTTATTTAAGAAATTATAATTGACCCTAAGGGTAGGTAATAAATTTTGAGTTTTGTATAACTTGTCAATTTGTAATATATCCGATTTAAAAGCCAACATTTTAAGTTTTGGATGTATTTGGTTTGCTTCCTCAATCACGCTAAGTAGAGTAGGTACATTAAATGCATCTATATCTGCTTTCATCCAACTACTATCAGGTTGAATATTTTCGGTTAACTCATATGGTAATTCATTCTGATCCCACAAAAAATTACTTAGTTTACTTTGTTCTTCAATTAGATCTGCCCAAGCTTGTGTTTGGAGGTTGAGTATGTTTTGATATTGTACTACCCCTTCCACAGTATCAATTGCAGCTCGGTCTCCTGCTTGATAGGATTGCTTTATAAATTCAAGTCTATTCTTTGTCTTATCTAATACTTCGGTAAATAACTTTTGTTTTTGATAAGCATAAGTCCAAGACCAAAATGAACTTGCACCATCCAGATACAAATCATTCACAACTAATTGTCTTTCCTCTTGGGTTAGATTTACTAAAATTTTACTTTGAGCCAAGTCTGACCTTCTTTTGTCAATGATCAAGTCCTTTAATAGGGGGATAGAAATGCCTACATAACTACTTTTACCAAATGTGTTTTCGCCACTTAATCTATCTCCATAATTATTTTCTAATCCTCCCTTTATTTCAATACCATACCAGGTTGGTATTTTTATTTCTGGGTTAATATAAAAAAAATAGTTTTTACCATCAAATGTTTTCTGATCATTTGCAACATAAAAAGCCGGATCAAAAGCGCCCCTTACACTCGTAAGGCTTGCTTTTGAAAGATCAATTTTAAGTCCTGCCTGCTTGGCAATAGGATGGTATTGATTGATTAATTCAAATGTATTGCTAATACTCAATGTATTTTGACTAAACAATACATTGGATGCCAATAAAAGGACTGGAAATAAGAGCAGTTTACTTCTTTTCATTTGCTTTTATATCTTTTCCTTTTACTTCAATCGTGTAAAAATCAGGAGGGAATCCATTCAATTGACGCCATAATTCATACCAAATTGGTACATCATTAAGTAAAGCGAATCCTTGAGCGCCAGTGCCAATTTTTAAATTGGATGGCCAATTTTTTTCTTTTTTATCGGGGATAATCAATACCCTAAATTGACCATTTTCATTTCTATTAGTCTCTATTGCGCTAATTTTTCCTGCAAATGTACCGTAACTAGAATTTGGCCATCCTGAGAATACAATGGCTGGATACCCATCAAATTGTAAACGTACATCTTGACCTTTATTGATAAGTGCCAAGTCCATTGGTTTCACAAATAATTCTACAGCGTATAAAAAAGAATTAGGTACAATTTCAACAATCATTTCTCCTTCCTTCACAATTTCATTGATACCCGCTTTCTTGGCTTTGATAATTTGTCCAGTTTGTGGAGCAAGTAACCATTTTTGACTACCACGAATTCGATAATTACTTAGTTCATTTTCATTTTTTGCAACTTCAGCAATCACTGAACTCTTTTCGGTATTGGAGTTGGCGATATCGCCCTTTAACTTAAATAGTTTATCGTTTACATCTTGCTTAAGGGTATTCAAATCGATTCTTGCAATTAAAACATCTTGTTTAGTATTCAAGAATTTTTGTTGCTTTTCTTGAAATCCTGCTTTTGCCTTATTAAAACTTTGAGTCCTTCTTTCATAATCCACTAAGGAGATAATTCCATCATTCAACATTTTTCCAGCACGGTTATATTGATTCGTACCTACTTGAAGATCTACGTTTGCTGCAGCTAATTCGGCACTATCAATTAAAATCTTTCTTTCTAATTGTTGAATTTTATTTCTGATGGCAGCTTCCTTGAGTTTAAAGCCTTCTTCAATTGCAACAATCTGCCCTTTAATATTGGTAATTTTATTGTCATAAAATTCTACCTTTTGCTTTTTTGCAATTAATTGATCATTGGTCCTTTCAATTAATCTTGGATCCAAATAATCATCTTTGGTATCTGCTAATTCAACAATGGTATCTCCTTTTTGAACAAAATCACCCTCTTTCACCCACCATTTAATAATCTTACCAGGGATAATGCTGTTAATTTGTTGAGGTCTTTGTTCTTGAAACTGAGTTGTTACAATACCTGAGGTATTAATATTCTGGGTCCATGGTACAAACAAAATGAAGATCAGTACAAAAAACAAACCCCAGAAAATATTTTTAATCCTGCTTTCAATATCTACACTATAAATTGAATTATATGCAGAGTATTTTTTACCAGTTTCTTCGTCAATATTATCAAGCACTTTTTTCATACAATACTAATTTGAAGCATTTTTGTTTTGAATAGATTTGATCAAACCTTTTTCAAGGTGAATCACCATCTCGGATTTAGAGATGATAGATGGGTCATTTGTTGTAAAAATGATAGTCACATCTTTTAGACCAAACAAATAATTCTGCAGATATTGTTTATCATCGGCAGCAATTAGCTTCATTGGTTCATCTAATAACAATAACGCTGGTTGATTAAGTAAAGACCTAGCAATAAGTAGTTTTTGCACATTAGAAGAACTAAGCTGTTTTCCTGTTGGTTCTAAATGCGTATCAAAACCCTTATTTAAACTTTTATAAAAGCTATCTAAACCTACTATTCTAAATACATCTAGAACATCTTGTTCTTTGATTTCAGCATTACCTAATGTGATATTCTCCCATAAACTTGCAGAGAAGATATCTTGCTTTTGCATATAGATACCAATATGATTTCTTAAAGTATTTAAGTTATAATTATTGATAGGAATTTGGTCAAAACTTAAATCTCCTTGGAAATCCTGAAAAATACCAGTAAGTAGTCTTAATAAGACTGTTTTACCAGAGTCACCATCACCTGTAATGGCTACTTTTTGTCCTGGCTTGATGTGAAAACTAATGTTTTGAAGAATATCATTTTTATCAAACCCAAAACTCAAATTTTTAGCCTCAATTTCAATACCTTGTTTTTTTATAAACTCGTAAGAGCCTTCTTCGTCAATTGGTTTTTCGGTTATTTTATTTATTTTCTCTACACTAGTCAATAAATCATAAACAGTTTCTAAGCTGACAATTAATTTTTCAACTGCATTCATGATGGTTAAAATAATGATTTCAGCTGCAATAAATTGTCCAATATTGATCTCTTGACGAATTAATAAAATACCACCCACAATTAACATAGATGCAGTGATTAGTATTTTAAAAACAACCAAAGACCAATATTGTAATTTTAAGATCTGGAAATGTCTATTTCTAGCATGCAAATAGCCTTCTAAAAAGAAATTTGTTTTTTCGACATGCAAATTGAATTTATTAAAGAACTTAAAGGTTTTGATACCTCTTGCAATTTCTTGAATCCAACCAGCGATTTCATACTTATAATTGCTTTCTTCTAATGAGGCTTCAAAACCTTTTGGTGAAGTGATATACAGTATTAAGTATAAAACAACAAGTAGTATAATACCAAATACAATAAATACAGAATTATAAAATGCTAGTAAGATTAATCCAAAACATAACTGAATCACTGCCGTTGGAATATCGAGCAATAATTTAGCCATACTTTTTTGTAAAGTAGGGATATCAAAAAAACGATTTACTAATTCAGGTAAATGGTATTGATCGATCGATTTTACATCTAGCTTTGGTATTCTGTAAGAAAATTCAAAAGAAAATCTGGTGAATATTTTTTGTTGAATTTTCTCCACAATCTTCATTTGATTAATTTTTAGCATTCCAGTAAATAGAACGCCTAATACCACTAGAAAAATTAGCACCCACATGGAAGCTGGGAGTTGTTTTCTTCCGGTTGCTACTATGGCAAAATTAATGATTGCCTGAATTCCTAATGGCAGGGAAAGTTGGATTAAACCCGAAAGAATTGACAATAAATACAGCGCTGTAATTTCTTTTCCATCTAATCTTAATAAACGAAAAAGTTTATAAAGAGACCTAGATATATTAATTTTTTCCATTTGTTTCAATGCGTCCCAGTAAATGGGACCTTTTCTATGATTTTCCTTTTATTACAGCAAAATTAGCCATATTTGGTTAATTTACACGGCGAGTCAGATACAGATAAACATGGTTTTGTTTATAGTCATTATTAATAAAATTTATGTAAACTGTAGATACGATTAATTCCTTTTATTATGATCATTTTACTATTAGTCACATTTATTATAGGATATCTTTTAATCACATTAGAACATGCTATCCATATTAATAAATCCGCCATTGCATTAATCACTGCGGTAATTTGTTGGACGATTCTAGTAATGTCCCCTGCTACAAAGGATGAAGCTTTAAGTACATTAGGACACCATTTAAGTAGCATCGCTGAAATTGTTTTTTTCCTATTAGGCGCAATGACTATTGTTGAATTGATTGACGCACATGATGGCTTCCAAAATATCACAGAAAAAATTAAAACGACAAATAAAAATAAATTGATTTGGACTATCTCAATTGTAACATTCTTTCTTTCTGCTGTTCTAGACAATCTTACCACTACAATTGTAATGCTTTCTATCATCAATAAACTAGTGAAAGACAAATACGTTAAATGGCAATTACTAGGTCTGGTGATAATCTCTTCAAATGCAGGTGGGGCATGGAGTCCAATAGGGGATGTGACTACAACGATGCTATGGATTGGTCAGCAAGTAACCCCATTCAATATTATAAAAGAAACATTTTTAGCAAGTTTTGTTTGTATGATTGTGCCGACACTTATTATTACTTATAGGATCAAAGGCAAGATTGAATTGTTTGAAAATAGCACAACCAATCTAAATGCACTTTCATCTTCATTTGATCGTAATGTAGTTTTTATAATTGGACTAACT
>RFSD01000111.1 GCA_009924165.1 Chitinophagia bacterium
TTATTTAGTGCTGGTGCAAATGTGGGTATGATTTTTATGCTAGCCATTGAACAAGAATATGAGGAACTAGATATGGCTGTGCGTACTTTTCAAAACACCATGATGCGTGTTCGTTATTCTTCTATCCCAGTTGTGACTGCACCACATGGATTATGCTTAGGTGGTGGATGTGAATTAAATTTACATGCAGACGCTATTTGCGCTGCTGCCGAAACTTATATAGGACTAGTTGAATTAGGTATTGGTGTTATTCCAGGTGGAGGCGGTACCAAAGAATTGGTATTACGTGCATCGGATGAAATGCATGCTGAAGAACCAGAAACAATTACTTTAAAAAATAGATTCCTGCAAATTGCAACAGCTAAAGTGGCTACTTCGGCACATGAAGCCATGGAGATGGGTATCTTCAGAAAAGGACATGACCAAATTATACTGAATCAATCTAGACGTATTGCAAAAGCGAAAGAACAAGTACTTGAACTTTTCAATGCTGGTTACACACAGCCGATTCAACGCAACGATATTAAAGTGATGGGCAAAGCTGGTCTTGGCGCATTGTATGCTGGTATCAATGGAATGTGGCGCGGCGGTTATGCGACAGACCATGATGCATTGGTTGCTCGTAAATTAGCTTATGTGATGTGTGGTGGTGACCTTAGTGAAGCAACAATTGTGAACGAACAATATTTATTGAATTTAGAACGTGAAGCTTTCTTAAGTCTTTGTGGCGAAAAGAAAACTTTAGAGCGCATCCAATCAGTGATTACTTCTGGTAGACCAATTAGAAATTAATAAGTCGTCTAACGCTTCATCCATACTTGCAAAGTCAAAGCTGAATCCAGCTGCAAGTATTTTTGATGCACTTACATTGGCACTTTTCAACACTTCTATACTCATCTCTCCAAGCATTATTTTCAAAATAAAGCTTGGAACATGGAATGGAATCGCCCATGTATGATAACGCCTCGCAATGGCTTTTGTTAAGATTGTATTGCTCACAGGATCTGGCGCTACTGCATTGTACACCCCAACTACTTGTTCTTGTTCCAAAGCAAATAACATTAGACGGTTCAAGTCTTGCTGATGTATCCAGCTTACTATTTGTTTGCCATCCCCTAAAATAGCTGCTGCGCCTAGCTTTGCTGGCTTCATAAATTCAGCTAAGGCTCCACCCATTTTATTAAAAACAATACCAATTCGGATGGTCACAAGTCGAATGCCCAAGTCTTTTACCGGGTGCATACTTTCCTCCCATTGTTTACAACTGTCCCCTAAAAAACTAGGATCCACTGGATCTGTTTCTACAAAACCTGATGCTATACTTTTTTCATTATCTGGACCATACCATCCAATCGCAGATGCAGCAACAATTGCTTTTACTTTATTTGGATATTCCTTTAATGCTTTTACAAGCAATGCACTTGAATCCACACGACTATCTAGGATGGCTTTTTTTCTTTTTGAAGTCCATCTTTTATCTGCCACACCCTCTCCAGCTAAATGAATGATATAATCTGCTGCAGCAATGGCAGCAGGGTCGATCCAAGCTTTATTCAGATCCCATTGTGCAAACGAAAAATTTATTCGACTAGATTGCTTTTGCTGTCTAGTCAAAACAATCACTTGATACCCTTTGGCTAATAACAAATTGGTTAATGATTGTCCAACCATACCAGTTCCACCTGTAATGAGTATTGTTTGCATACCTAAAGGTAAATAAAAAAACCCCGCCTTTTCAGGCAGGGTTCCAACTAAATCAACTGTTCTATAAAAACGATTTTAATCTGGCTTTTTACCATCTAAAAATGAATTGATGGTAGAAATCTGAGTTTGATTGTGCTCATCTTGCTCCACTGTATACTTACTATAATAGTTTTCTACCGAAGCCATGGTGTTACCAAACAAATCCAGGTTTCTTCTAACATAGGCAGGCACGGCGTCAAACTCTACACCAGGATCTGCCCCATTGTTAATATTGAAAGATAGATTTCTTAATTTTTGAATACGTTCAGCCACCTTACGTCTTTGCTCTTCTGAATTGTCCATTGAAATATCAAAGCTTGAATGCTGGGTTCTATTTTGTGGACTTACAGATGATTCCTCACGCATAACCAATTGCATAGTTGGCTCTTCTTCTATTTCCATCTCTACACTTCTGAATGAGGTCTCTAAGTTTTCAGCATCTGCTACTTCATGTACTTCGGCAGCATTTTCACTAGCTAATTCAGTTGCTGCTTCAACTACTTCTTCAGTTGTTGCTTCTGTTTCTAATACTGGTTCAGCATAAATATTCACAGGCTTGTTCAACACAAACTCTGTATTATAAATTGGAGTTGCTTCTTCTTCCATATTCAATTCAAATACTTCTGCAGCTTCTTCTTCAAATGTTTCATTAAAGTCTTCTAAAACAATCTCTTGAGATATCACTTCTTCTTCAAAATTGGCTACTACTTCCTCCTCTTCCTCATAATCTGGTGCTGAAACAAATACATTACTCATTTCAGTTATCTCAAACTCTTGCATTGTAGGCGCAAATTCATCCATTGTAATTTCATCTTCATCCAATGTGAACGCTGCTTCTGGTACTTCTGTCTCTATTGCAGTTGGCTCATTTATTTCAGCTGATTCAATTGGCGCAGTAGTTGCTTCTTGCAATGTTTGCTCTATTTGTTCTGTTTGCTCTGATTGTAAAGTCATCACAATTTTTTCTTCTACTGGTGCTTCCACTTCCTTAACTGCTTCTTTTTTAAATGGATCTTTATGTTCAAATCCAGTTGCTATTAAGGTTATGCCTAATCTATCTCCTAAGGTCTCATCATAACCCATGCCCATGATGACATCGCTGTGTTCACCTGTGCGAGCACGTAAAATAGTATTGATTGTTTCTAATTCATCCATACTACATTCATAATCTCCTTCGGCGCTATTGATATTCAATAAAATCCATTTTGCTCCTTTGATATCATTGTCATTCAGCAATGGAGAATTCAACGCTTCTTCTATTGCTCTTTCTGCTCTGTTTTCTCCAGCAACTTCTGCTTTACCTAAAATGGCTACACCACCATTTTTCATGACTGTACAAACATCTGCAAAGTCAACGATGATATGACCGCGGCTATTGATCACGTCTGTGATACATTTTGCTGCAGTAGCCAACACATTATCTGCTTTGGTGAAGGCTTCCTTCATTTTCAAATTACCATATTGAACACGTAATTTATCATTTGAAATGACCAATAAAGTATCTACATATGGTTTCAATTCATTGATCCCATCTTCGGCTTGCTTTTGACGACGTGGTCCTTCAAAACCAAATGGAGTCGTTACAATACCAACAGTCAAAATGCCTAAATCCTTACAGATTTTTGCAATAATTGGGGCTCCACCTGTTCCAGTTCCACCACCCATTCCAACTGTAATGAATGCCATTTTGGTATTCACTTCTAAAATTCTTTTGATCTCTTCTAAAGATTCTTCGGTCGCCATTTTCCCCACAGAAGGATCAGCACCAGCTCCTAAACCTTGGGTCAAATGTGGACCTAGTTGGATTTTATTTGGTACTAAACTTTGTTCGATTGCCTTAGAATCTGTATTACATATAATAAAATCTACCCCTTCAATATCTTGTTGGAACATGAAGTTGACAGCATTGCTTCCACCGCCGCCAACACCAAGAACTTTGATAATGGATGATTTTTGCTTAGGTAAGTCAAATTGAATCATTCGGTATTGTTTTTATAGTTAGGTTAGTTAGTCGTAATTAAGTCTAAATTACTCGATTTCAATCGATTATGTTCTATAAGTTATAAACGATATGTGGGTAATTTTTATGCTAATGGTTTGTCTTCTTCTTCGTTAAAAATTTCGATTAAGTTGTTCTTGAAACGATCCCAGAACTTACTTTTTCTTTTTTCAATTTGCTCCTCTGAAACCGTTGTGGCCACTGGTTGCGGATTTGGTCTTTGATAAGTGTTAGATTGATTTGAAACTGGTGTATTTACAGTTAACGCTTTAGGCACTTCTACCTTCTTATAAGTCTCAGTAAATACTTTATAGTTTTGCTCATAATCATTATACCCTTTCAAAATCAAACCAATACATGTAGAATACATTGGCTTCTTTAATTCGTCAATATGATTAGGTGCTAAATGCTCATTTGGTAATCCAATTCTCGCATTCAAACCAGTAATATATTCAGTTAATTGAATCAAGTGTTTTAATTGAGAGCCTCCACCAGTCAAAATCACACCCCCATTCAACATACGGCTATCCAATCCAACTTGCTTTAAATGGTAGGTAACAAAATCAAGGATTTCACTCATTCTAGCTTGTATAATTGCAGCTAAATTCTTTACACTAATTTCTTTTGCAGGCATCCCTTTTAATCCAGGGATGGTTACATATGCATTTGCTTTTGCTTCATCAGATAATGCACTTCCAAACTGCACTTTCATGGCCTCTGCTTGACTTTTTAAAACACCCAAGCCCATTCTAATATCATTGGTGATATTTTCGCCACCAAATGGAATCACCGCTGTATGTTTTAAAATACCTTCATAGAATACCGCAAGGTCACTTGTACCTCCACCGATATCTAATATTGCTACACCCGCTTCCATATCAATGTCGCTCATTACGGCACTAGCGGATGCCAATGGCTGTAGTACTAAATCTTTTGTAATTAATCCACTGCGCTCTACTGAACGATTGATATTGCGAATCGCATTTCTGTCCCCCGTGATGATGTGGAAATTGGCGCCAACTTTAACACCGTTTACCCCTACTGGATCCTTAATATTTTGGTTATTATCTACATGAAACTCTTGAGGAATCACATCTATGATTTGATCACCAGCTGGAATGAAAGTCTTTCTTTGATTGTTGATTAATTGCTCAATTTCCCAAGCCTGAATCTCATTTTCAGCATCCTGTCTTACTTGATCCCCTCTTGTTTGTAAACTCTTAATATGGTGACCAGCAATACCCACATACACTTCGTGGATTTCTAAATCTGGATTACTTAAATGGCAGTTTTGTAAAGCTTGTTGAATGGCTTTAATGGTTTGATCAATATTTAATACTTGACCATGTTGTACACCATTGCTATTTGCACGTCCAAATCCAAGGATTTCTAATTTCCCAAATTCATTCTTTCTTCCGGCAATCGCTGCAATTTTTGTTGTACCAATGTCAAGACCCACAATGATGGGAGAATCGTTCTGACTCATTTTTATAGGTTTTAGTTGTTAGTTGTTCTTAGTTGGAGACTTCGACTTTTTAGGCATTAAAGCCTTAGCAGTCTTATTCTTTTTAATTAACGAATTATTTTTAGGTTTATTGTTCAATTTAGGCTTGGACTTACCCCCTTTTACTTGAACTTTTTTCTTGGATATCGGCTTTGTTAAATTGGACTTTGCCAATTCTGGCTTAACCACTTTAGCCGGAGCAACTTTCACAGGTTTTGGTGGAGTCATCGCTGAGTCAATCAAGAC
>RFSD01000112.1 GCA_009924165.1 Chitinophagia bacterium
AATAAATCCTGATGTGTAAACAAAGGAGGAATTCCAGGTTCCCAATAAATACCATTCATTAGAATATGAGCATATGGTAAGTATTGCTTAAAAGTACAATCGTAATTTTGGGGATGCGCATGAAAATCATTGCGCTCATATTGGTTTGTAATTTTATGCTTATATAAATCTCTACCTTTTAAATGCACATATACTGGGTAAGCATAATGACGATCAAATTCATCCGGTTCCACTTGTTGCACATCCATTAAATTCATGATTTCTAAAATACCATGTGCTACTCTACCAGAACCAGTAACAACAATTTTTACTGGTGGTAATTTTAAACCAAAATAAGTATGAATTAACTCTCTATAATCTTTTACTTCTTTTACCCTTCCTAAATGAAATGCTTTGGTGCGATTGCCATAGGCCATGATGCCATTATGTGCTCCAACAATACCCGCAAAAAAACCAAATCCAATAAGTCTCTGACCATCCTCATGTTCTAAACATTCATAATCGATCAAAGTGATTCCTTTATCCATCATGGTATGAAACAAAGCTTGATTATAAGGTTGTGCTTTTTTGGTATGCGAAAAGAATAAATAAGTTTTTCCTGCAATCAACTGCGACTTCGGCACCTCTTTTATACCTAATAAAATATCCGCTTTACTAATATCAGCCACTAATGCTAACCCTTCTCTACTGTATTCCTCATCTTTATAACACCTATTGAGTGACGCTTCCACAATAATATCCCAATCTGGATGTTGCTCTTTAAGCCATTTACATTGCTTAGGCGTTAAAGCCACCCTATTATCACTAGGAACTTTTCCCTCTTTAATAAGTCCTAATACAGGCATATTGGTTATTTTGCACAATATAAGAAATTTCAGCATGAACTATTTTGAGTTATTTGGTCTTCCTATTGGTTTTCAAGTAGATACACAAAAATTAAGGGCCGCTTTTATGGAGATCCAGAAGGCAACCCATCCCGATAAATTTGCACAAGGCAATCCCGATGAACAAGAAGCTGCATTAGAACAATCTGCTTTAGCCAATAAAGGGTACACTCTTTTAAACCAAAAAGAGCGCATTCTGCCCTATGTTCTTGAATTACTTGGCATATTGACACCAGATGAGAAATACACCCTAGAACCAGATTTTTTAATGGAAATGATGGAATTCAACGAAGCTTGGATGGATGCAGAAGATGCAACCGCAAAACAAGCCATCATTCATCAAATTGAAAAAATTAAAAATGAACTATATGCACCTATTCAAACGTATATGGAAATGGATCAGATCGATTCTATTTCCCAAGAAGCAATGCTGCAAATAAAATCATACTACTACAAGAAAAAATACCTTGATAGGATTTTGGAAGATTTCCATCATTAATGTAATATTGCAGCCCGCCGAGCATTCAGGTGCAAATTGCCCAGATGGCGGAATTGGTAGACGCGCTAGACTCAAAATCTGGTTATCGCAAGGTAGTGCAGGTTCGATTCCTGTTCTGGGCACAAACCCTGTCACGAAAGTGACAGGGTTTTTTGTTTCGAGGCTGTGTCAAAAGCTTGCTTTTGTAAACAGATGAGAAGCAAAAAACCCAAAGAAATGCGCAGCATTTAGTTGATTGGGTTTGGGTAAGCCCACCTCTGAAGGAACTACAAAACGAAGTTACTTATTCTATTCATCATTTGGGGTATCCCAAGTACTTATTTTAGGAGTAAGTTCAGAAAGATCGTTTACCAAACAGATGATTGGAAAATAAACATACAGCCCCTATTCAAAAAAGAGATCCTTGGATTATTCAGTAATATGTATCCCGAAAATCCAGATTACATCAAAACAAGAAATCAATACCGTATCTATTTATTGATTTATCTTATTATTTTCATCTTGTACCAATATATCAAATCACAGTCATGAAGCAATCTATCCTTAATTTAATCTTCTCCTTTCTTTCCTTTGCAGTTGGATATGGTATTGCGCTTTTAACAGGATTAGATTTAATCCAAGAAGCTGTATTGATTGCTTATATGATTCAATGGATTGCTTTTATCCCAGCTTATCTTTTTCAAACAGAAAAATTCTATGACCTAACAGGAAGCATCACGTATATGACGGTTGTATCATTTGTATGTTACTATAGTTATGCATCCATGAATGTAAATATTGCTAGCATTGTATTAGCAGCTTGCATTCTTATATGGACAATCCGTTTAGGAACTTTCTTATTTACAAGAATACACAAAGCTGGCGAAGACAAAAGATTTAAACTTATCAAACCCTCACCCACAAGGTTTTTCATGACATGGACTTTACAAGGTATGTGGGTTTCAATATGTTCTATGTGTGCTTTAACAGCCATTGCAAGTAACAAAGGCGTCATACAAAATGGATTATTTTATATTGGCTTAATTGTATTTATTATAGGTTTTGTAATAGAGATCATTGCCGATATGCAAAAGTCAGAATTCCGAAAAAATCCTGATAACAAGGATCAATTTATTCAACATGGACTATGGGCTTATTCAAGACACCCGAACTATTTTGGTGAGATCACCTTATGGCTTGGGATTGCAATTATGTCATTGTCTTCTTTAACTGGATGGCAGTACGTTAGTTTAATCTCACCACTGTTTACCTATTTACTACTAGTGTATGTAAGTGGCGTAAGACTTTTAGAAATTTCAGGCATGGAAAAATGGGGGCATTTGGAAACCTATCAGGACTATGTTCGCTCTACATCTTCCCTATTTCTTACTAACCCAAAGCGCCCAAACAATAAATAGGGGCTGAAATACCAACAACCTAACCCAACTAATCATTGGATTCATGGTAATAGTACCTAATGAAAATGTTCCTTTTTGTATAAAATAGATATGACTAGGAATAAAGGCAATCAACATGAGTACAATACCCCAGCCTGCATATTTTCTTGTTTGTATTGGAATTAATAAAAGCGCTAAACCAATTTCAAATACACCAGACAATAAGTTCAGTTCCACCGCCCAAGCAGCTAAATAAGGTGGAATCAATGGAATATAAAATGCTGGATCTCTAAAATGATTATAGCCACCAAAAATATAGAACGCGATCATTCCATATAACATTCCTTTTTTTATAAGCGCCTTCGTACTGTTTTCCATAAATTAAATTTAATCCTTACTTAATAAATCCAAGTATTGCTGTCGCCACTTGATTAGGTGCTTCTTCCATAGGAATATGTCCCACATTATCAAGTACTAACATTTGACTATTGCGAATGTCTTGTTTGAATAAAGCGGCATTCTTATAAGAAATAAGTTGATCTTCTTTACCCCAAATGATCAATGTAGGCTGTATAATGGTTTTAATTTTAGCAGGATCTGCTTTCATAGGATGCTGAAATAATTCTAATACTGCGGCCCTATTACCTTCTCTTAGTAACATGTCGTGGTATTGTTGAACCATCTTTTCCGTGACTAAAGACTTATTATAAAATGCATCTTCTAAACTTTTACGAATTAAAGAGATCGGTGAAATATGTTTTAAAGCTTGATTTAAAACAGGTATGCCAGCTAATTTAAAACCTAATGAACCTTTCTCGTCTTTCTTTGGATAACCAGAGGCGTCTAATAAAATCAATTGCTTTACTTTATCAGGACTAGCAATGGCGTAATTCCAAGCAATGCTTCCTCCCAATGAATTACCAGCGACTATACATTTAGTCACATTCAATTTAGATAAAAATTCATCTAGAAATTGATTGTAAAAATTGAAAGTATATTGATTTAAACGATTGGGCCCTGTCAAACCAAAAGCAGGTAAATCTAATCGAATGATTTTTTTGTTGCTCTTTAATAAACTAGATAAAGTATCCCAAGTATGCAAAGAAGCCGAAGTGCCATGTATAAATACAATGGGCAAAGAATCCTCTATGCGTCCTTCCATTATATAATGGACGGATACACCATCAATATCAACGAATGCCGAATTTGGTTTAAGGTATTTTGCTTTGAGTTGTGCTACTGGAATATCACTATCACATGAAGACAATAAAAATGCCCCAGTAAATAAAAAGGCAACTATTTTAAAGCTTTTAATCATACATTAAATGTAAGATTAATCTCCAACAATCTTGCTAGTGCTTCTGTATAAATAGTTATTGTAAATATGGCGTCTCGCAAAACGGTCAGGGGTGTCCGCATTGACTAATTTAACATAGATAGCTTTAGGCACACCATAGTATTCATATTCTGACCCGTCCGAAAATTCCACTCTAAGGACTTCGGATTTAAATTCAAAGTCATTGATACTCGCCTCGGTTGTGGTGGCGATATAAGCCTCCTTGGTGGCTTCATGCGTCTCTGCATGCACACTCACCAAAAAATGATAAGAAGCGATTAATTTTGTAGACTTTACTTCGGCATCTTTTTTAGCGGCATCATTGTCCTGGAACTTATCAGGGTGCCATTCCATCATGATCTTACGATATACTTTCTTTAAATCACTTAAAGTAGCCTTATCGTCCACTCCTAAAATTGCCCTATGTCTTTCAATTCGCTTCATATATTATATTAATCAGCCGCGAAGCTACAATCAAATTAGGTAGAAACAAAAAAAGCCCCCCATGAATGGAGGGCTTTAATCCTTTAAATGAATTTGTAAATCTTACTTTACTTCCTCAAATTGTGCATCTTCTACTGTATCATTTGCAGCAGATGCGTTTGCTTGAGCACCTGCATCAGGGCCAGCAGCATTTGCGCCACCTTCTGCTTGTGCTTTGTAAATGTCTTCACTTGCAGCAGTCCATGCAGCATTCATAGCTTCCAATGCAGCAGTCACTTGTGTAAGGTCTTGCGCTTTGTGTGCTACTTTTAATGTTTCTAAAGCTGATTCAATTGGTGCTTTTTTATCAGCAGGGATTTTTTCACCAAATTCCTTCAATTGTTTCTCAGTTTGGAATATTAAGCTATCGGCTTCATTTAATTTTTCTACTCTTTCTTTCTCTATCTTATCGCTTGCTTCGTTTGCTTTAGCTTCGGCTTTCATCTTTTCGATTTCTTCCTTCGTTAAACCACTACCCGCTTCGATTCTGATTTTTTGTTCTTTACCTGTTCCTTTATCTTTTGCGCTTACGTTTAAGATACCGTTTGCATCAATATCAAAAGTTACTTCGATCTGAGGTACACCTCTTGGAGCTGGTGGAATACCATCCAAGTTAAACATACCTAAGCTTTTATTTTGAGCAGCCATTGGGCGATCACCTTGAATTACATGAATCTGTACACCAGGTTGGTTATCACTTGCTGTAGAATAGATCTCTGTTTTCTTTGTTGGGATCGTTGTGTTAGATGCAATCATTGTTGTCATCACACCTCCCATTGTTTCAATACCTAAGTTCAAAGGTGTAACGTCTAATAACAATACATCTTTTACATCACCTGTTAATACACCACCTTGGATACCAGCACCAATTGCAACAACCTCATCTGGGTTTACTGAACGGTT
>RFSD01000113.1 GCA_009924165.1 Chitinophagia bacterium
CCGCCTTTAAAAGACCAAACGTAGTCTCCACCGGTAAATTTGCCAAATCGAATTAAATCAGTTCGTCGAGTTGCTTCCCAACTAAGTTCACGTGCTCTTTCGTCAAGTATATCATCTAAAGAAAGGGATGCTACATTAAAAGCGCTCGTGTTGTATGCTCGCGTACGTATTAGATTTACATATTGAAGGGCAGTAGCTTGGTCACCTAATCTAAATGAAGATTCTGCTAACATCAGGTAAACATCCGCCAACCTAAACATTGGAAAATCGATATCAACGTGCGCAGAGTTCGCGTTATTTGATCCATTCAATCCAGAACAGAAATGGAATGATCGTCCAACTTGGCAAAAGGCAGTTTTGATTGTTCACCTTGCTTTAGTAGCAGCCATGTTCGGTTTTGGCATTGGCTTAAATGATAAATAATGATCCTAAAGAGTTGTAGTTGCATCTTTTCTTATATTTAGGATATGAAGACACTTCTTTTTATCCTTGCATTTTTACTTTGTGAAAATGGATATGCACAAACTACTCAAAGCTCAAAAGCATTTAAGCCTGTTGAACTGTATCAGTCTGATAATTTAATTGTCATTCAAATTTCAGAAAATGCATTTGTCCATACTTCCTACTTACAAACGAACGATTTTGGCAATGTGCCTTGCAACGGGATGATCGTAAGAAATAGCAATGAAGCCATTATTTTTGACACACCTACCAATGATACAAGTGCCAATGAGTTAATTAAGTTCATTAAGGAAAAATTACACTGTAAAATTAAAGCGGTTGTACCGACACATTTTCATAGTGATTGCTTAGGTGGGCTAGCTGCATTCCATAATTTAAACATACCCTCTTTCGCAAATTTTAGTACCATCGAATTAACTAAAGCAAATCATGTTGTCAATCCTCAAAACGGTTTTAAAGATGATATTAGGTTAAGTCTTGGTAAAACCTATGCGATGGTAAAGTATTTTGGTCAAGGACACACAAAGGATAATGTGGTGGGATATTTTCCTAGTGAAAATATTTTATTTGGGGGTTGTTTGATTAAAGAACTCAAAGCAACCAAAGGCTATTTAGGAGATGCCAATGTAGCTGAGTGGTCCAATACCGTTCGGAAAATTAAAATACAATATCCCAATCTTAAAATTGTGATACCTGGTCACGGAGCAATAGGTGGGAGCGAACTATTGGATTATACCATTCAATTATTTTAATGCTAATTTCATCATGATATCCGTTTGTGCTTCATCACCAAGCACAAAAACGTGTTGATCAAATTCAACGAATCCATTTTTTGTATAAAACTGGAGGGCTTTTTTATTTTCTTCCCATACACCTAGCCAAACATATGCTACTTGAAGCTCCTTTGCTATTGTAATGGCTTTGTCAAACAGGATTTGTCCCACTTTTTTACCATGAAAATCCTTAAGCACATAAATACGTTCAATTTCAACTGCATCATTGTCTTTAAGCTCGGTCTGAGATCCGCCCATATTCAATTTTAGATAACCAATGACTTTTTCATCCAACATTGCGAAGTAAAAAAATGAATTTGGGTTATTTAATTCCTCATTTAATTTTTCATAAGCATAAGCTTCTGCTAAGTATTTAGCCATATTATCGGCACTATTGCTTTCGGCAAAAGTTTCTGAAAAAGTTTGACGTCCAATTTGTTGCAATGCTGCAATATGGCTATGGTTTATCTGTTCTATTTTAATTTTTAAGTCCATACTTTAAGACATGCTCTTCAATTTATATTGAATCATTTTGGTGATTAATTCAATCGGCATAGGTTCGTCAATTGGAAACTGAACAGAACCTTTTCCTTGTTTATATTTAGATAATTGTTTCGTAAATTTTTCATGGGTATTCGGCGTTGCATAAAATCCAATGTGCTTTTCATATGCTCCAAAGTAAATAAATGGTTTTTTATTTACTTTATAGGCAGGCATACAATATGAGATCTGCTCCAAAGCTTCTGGCGCAACTGATTTAATTGCTTCTCTAATTGATTTTAAATGAACTTGTGTTTTTTTAGAAAAACTTTGAATGTACTCGTCTACAGTTTTAAAATCATTTTTAACCATATGAACATTATTTTGATAGGACTAAGATACTTATTTCTTGGTTCACTCCGTTTTCATCTACCAACGCTTCATATCGATCTGTAATATATGCTTCTAATTTTAGCACAAATGGACTCGCCATAATTCTTTGTGGTGTCGATAAAATAATAGTACATCCTTGGTTGATGAATTTATCAATTAAGGAAACCAAGGGGTCAAATTGAGTAGGGTCATAATTGACATCACATAAAATCACCACATCTGGATTCATATTTTTTGGGACATTATTCCAATCTAATTGTAAAGCCTCCGCATTTTGTAATTGTAGATGTTCAATATTTTTTTGCAAAAGTGCAACTGCCTCCAAATCATGATCACTTATTTGAATCGATTTTGTAATTGATGCCATCATTAATGAGGGCAAGCCAATACCGGCACCAATTTCTAGTACATGTTTATTTTGAATTAGGTGAGGGTGTGTCTTAAGTATATCATGCAGTGCAATGGACGATGGCCATAGTTTTGCCCAAAAAGGGAAGGGGGTATTGGGATCCACATTCAACAAGGATGCATAGATATCCTTAACCTGTTCATATAAGGGGATATAAATTCCTTTTTCGGTACTTATTTGGGTTAATTGAATTGGGTAATGCATGGTACAATACAATGTTAGGAACAAAATCGTTTAATTTTTTGGTGGATTCTTAATTACTTATTTACTTTGTAATTCAAAGTACTTTTAAAATATAAGTTTATGGATCAGCAAAAAGAACAACTAGAATCAATCAAAGCGATACGTTCAATGATGGAACAATCCTCTAGGTTTTTATCCTTGAGTGGATTTTCGGGCGTCATTGTTGGATTGATGGCAATTGTTGGTGTAATGGTAGCTTATGCATTTTTAGGGTTGGATATTGATCAGCCTGGATATTACATTAAGTTGATGAATATCGACGGAAGTTTAAATTACTCGGTCTTCCGTTTCCTTTTAATAGAATTGTTTTTATTACTGATAATTGCTTTGGCTACAGCAATTTTTCTTTCCATGCGTAAGGCCTCTGCAAAATCAGTTGCAATTTGGGATGCGACAGCAAAAAGATTAGTCATCAACTTTGCTGTACCACTTTTGACGGGAGCATTGTTTTGTGTAATCCTATTACATCATAGTTATATCAAATTAATTATCCCATCAACCATTTTATTTTATGGACTTGCAATTTATAACGCTAGCAAGTATACGCTTCATGATATTAGATCATTAGGCATAATAGAAATACTGCTTGGATTGGCTGCTGCTTATTATGTTGAATATGCTTTATTATTTTGGGGAATAGGATTTGGTGTATTACATATTGTGTATGGTCTTTACATCTACTTTAAATACGAGAAGTGAATAATTATTTAGCTGCATTCAATAAGGTTTTTGAAAGTCGAGTTAGATTAGGCATCATGTCCATTTTATTGGTCAATGAGGTTGTTGATTTTGGTACAGCTTTAGAGAAATTAATACAAAAAACAAATTAAAAAATGGAAAACGAAATAAAAATCAATATCAATAATCCGAAACAATTGGAAAAAATGTATCGTGAAAATAAAGCGATCTTTATAACTTCTTTTAACGCAGTCTTCCAAGAACTTAGGGATGAGCCTGCTGCTCAGGCCTGGAACGAAAGGTTGAACTACAAAGACGAGTCTGTTTTTTGGGGTAGCAAAAATGAAATCCTTTTTATTGTGGTAGCTGCTTTTATAGGGGGATTAATTGCTAAAATACCTTCATTTTTAGGCCTAGAATACGATGTATATATGTCTAAGAATATTGGTTTCGTTGTTTTCCCAATTTTAACAATGTACTTTATCTGGAAACAGCAATTGGCAGTGCATAAATTTATTTTGCCATTTATCTTATACATAGGATCAGCCATTTTTGTCAACAGCTTACCTTACAATGAGAATAGTTCGACATTTATATTAACCTTAATGCATTTACCAATTTTCTTGTGGGCTATTTTAGGTTATACTTTTACCGGTGGAGATTTAAAAAATAATCATAAGACCATTGCGTTTCTAAAATTCAACGGCAACTTTGTGATTATGACTGGGTTGATTTTTATCTCGGGCATGTTCTTTACAGGCATCACCATCGCTTTATTTGAATTATTAAAAACAGATATCAAAGATTTTTATTTTGAACAAATAGCAGTATGGGGTTTAGCAGCTATGCCAATATTATCCACCTTTTTGATTCAGAATAATCCAGAACTTGTCAATAAAATTTCTCCTACAATTGCTAGAATATTTACCCCTATCATTTTTATTACTTTATTGGTATTTCTTTCTACTTTGATCTATACTGGAGTGAACATTTACAATGATCGTAATTTCCTATTGCTATTTAATATTTTGTTGATTGGTGTAATGTCGATCATTTTATTTTCTTTAACTGAGGTCACAAATAATGTAAGTTCAAAAATCAATCTAATCATTTTACTTGGATTGGCCTTACTAACAATCATTGCCAATGGAATTGCCCTTTCTGCTATTTCTTTTAGGCTTTCTGAATTCGGTCTCTCTCCCAACAGATTAGCAGTATTAGGCGCAAATCTTTTAATGTTTGCGCATTTGTTATTCGTGTCCTATGGCTTGATTAAAAACTTAAATGGGAAAGCTACTTTACAAGATGTGGAAGCTAAAATAGTATCGTTTATTCCAGTCTATGCAATTTGGGCAGCTTTTATCAGCTTTGTATTACCCTTTATCTTTCAATTTAATTAGCCTATTTGGTTTTCAAAAACTATTTTTAGAAATTACTTTTCGAGACAGTTATTTTCCTTCCGCGTAAAATTTAAATTGATTTAGGATAGATAACCAACCTTGTCTTTGTAATTCAAGTGAGTTTACTTCTTCTGGCTCAAAGGTCTCAATGATTCTTGTAGCATTGCCTTCGGTTTCAAATTGAATATTTAACTCACGTCCATCTCCCAGAAATATTTCAATAAATGATTGGTCTAATATTTTGGTAAATGTCCCCCAAAAATCAAAGTCTACTGATCCATCTTTTGCTGCCATGATATAATGAAACTCACCTCCAATATTAAAGTCACTAGTTGCTTTTGGACAATGCCAGTCTGGACTTGCAAAATTCCAATGTTTCACGTGCTCCGGATTGGTCCATAAATTCCAAACAACTTCTATTGGTGCTTCAATGAATGCTTCTACTGTGATCATCTCCATTATATATTATTTAATATTTATCATCGTTTATTTCCAACCAATA
>RFSD01000114.1 GCA_009924165.1 Chitinophagia bacterium
CCGTTTGGCCCTTGCGGACGAGGTCCATTATTAGGTCGAGGTCCGTTTGGCCCTTGCGGACGAGGTCCATTATTAGGTCGAGGCCTATTTGGTCCATTCTGGTTTGGTCCTTGTTGACGTGGACCATTGTTTGTTCTTGGTCCATTTTGATTTGGTCCTTGTGGCTCTCTATAATTTCTTTGTTGGTCTCTTCTGCGTCGATCGTTCTTTTCCAATGAACGTAAACTTATCTGACCTACTAGTTCTACAAATTCTGGTTCTACTTCTTTGTTTTTACTAGTAATTTCTACCGCTTCTAATTCTTCTACTATAATACCTTGTTGATTTAGTCTTTTAATTTCTTTTACGCGTTCAATTGTAAGCGGATAATGTTTGGTATTATTAGGAAGAGTATACCACATTAAATTTTTGAAAATATCTTTCTTGATTAAAAAAGCAGTACCCATTGCAGTTTGCAAATTATCTGCATAATCAGGAAATGCTTGCAAGGCATCTAAATAAGTATCTAATTCAAAATTCAAACAACATTTTAAACGACCACATTGACCACTCAGTTTAGTTTGGTTGATAGATAAATTTTGGTAACGAGCAGCAGTAGTGTTGACGCTTTTGAAATCGTGTAACCAAGTACTACAACAAAGTTCACGACCGCAACTTCCAATACCACCCACTTTTGCCGCTTCTTGACGAATACCTATTTGACGCATTTCAACTTTTACTTTAAACTCACCTGCGAAAATGCGGATCAATTCTCTGAAATCAATACGGTCATCGGCAGTGTAGAAGAAAGTACCTTTTTTGCCATCGGCCTGTAATTCAATCTCACTTAATTTCATCTGTAAATTCAAGTCTCTTGCATGTGCCCTGCTTCGAGCTAACATATCTGATTCTCTACTTTTACTTATTTTAAAGGTCTCGATATCTTTTTCCGTACTTGCTCTAAGGATTTTTTTGATGTCTGGATGGAATTCATCCGTACCACTTTTCTTCAATTGCAAACGAACCAATTCTCCAGTCAAAGAAACTTCTCCGACGTCGAAGCCGTTCACGCCTTCCACTGTTACATAATCTCCTTTTTCAAAAATTTGGAAAGTAGGGTTTCTAAAAAAATCCTTTCTGCTTCCCTGTTTAAAGCTTACTTCTACCACCCTACATTGACTTGCTGCATCATCTACAGGTAAGTCACGTAACCAGTCATGTACATTTAATCTATTACATCCACCAGTACTACAGCCTCCATTACTTTTGCAGCCATTGGGCGTACCCGTGCCACATGATCCACATCCCATATATTCTAAGTTCTAACTGTTATAAATTGAAATACCCGACCCCGCTTTGCTTCATATCCCTGTTCACTCGATTGGGGTCTATGTCAAAATTAAGGTTTTGTTCCGAATGATATGATAGAACTTGATGCCCATTGCCATAAATAACATTTTGGCATTGGCATTTCGCTCTATATAATAGACCGCCTTGTCCAATTCTTGTATAATGGCCTCTAATTGACCGACCCCAGCAATTTTATTGATTCTAATTGCAAAATCCTTTAAATCTGGGTCTAATGGCAGGTCTGCACCCAATACCTTTATCCGAATGCTTTGTTCAAGCAGGTGGTTAAAGTATTTCAGGAATTGTTTTTGTTGCTCCCTGCCCAATTTACTGACCTCGTCTACCCATTTCATTTGAGCCAATGGGCCATTTTTAAGGATGGCATTGAGCCAGTCCCTGATCTGGTCTAAAAAATCGTTATCACTATGTTGAATTAAATGAAGCGCTTCTCTATAATTCCCGTCTGACATCGCTGCGATGAGCTGTGCTTTTTCAGGACTTAATTTTGCCCTTTCCTCCAATGCCCCTGCAATGTCTGCATTCGTTAATCTAGGTACACGAATAAATTGACATCGACTTAGGATGGTTGGAAGGATCTGTTCCTCGGAGTTGGCGACCAATAAAAAGATGGTATCTGCTGGAGGTTCTTCTATTAGTTTTAATAATTTATTACCCTCTTTACCTAAATATTCTGGCATCCACATCACAAGCACTTTGAATGGGCTTTCAAAACTTTTGAAACTAAGTTTTTTAATAATTTCAGCACATTCGTCTGCACTAATATTGCCTTGCTTATTTTCTGCTTTGATGAATTGCAACCAGTCAAATACATTACCATAAGGGTAGCCCTGAACAAATTCCCTCCACTGCTCCATGAAATTGGCACTGATATTTTTTTGACCTGGTTTTTCTGTGATGGTTGGAAAAGAAAAATGCAAATCGGGGTGCATCAACTGATTCGCGCGCTGGTATGCTGGCAAGTCTGCAATGGCATCTGGCTCGTTGTAAGTATGGACTTGTTTAGAAAGCGCATCTGGGTCTGCAAACATATCCAAGACTTGGTTGGTGGTTGCAGGAGAGCTCACTAAATATTGTGCAAATGCAATAGCCAAAGGCAGTGCGCCGGATCCTTCTGGTCCCACAAATAATAGGGCATGGCTCAATCTTTGGTGTTGAACCATCTCTACTAATTGTTGCTTTAATTTTTCTTGACCAATAATATCACGCAATAACATGCAGCGAAGATAGGACTTCCTAAGGTAAGCGACTTATTTTAAGTAATTCAAAATTGCTTCGCTATCTGGTTTTACATTGCTTGGAAAATAAGCCAACATCTTGCCATTTTCATCCAATAAAAATTTATTGAAATTCCATCCAATAGTCGCGTCTAAAACGCCATTTTTTGTCTTTTGTGTTAACCATTGGTAGATCGAAGATTGATCAGCCCCCTTTACGTCCACTTTATCAGCTAGCGGGAAAGTAACGCCATAATTTTTTTCACAGAATTCTACGATTTCAGCATTCGTACCTGGTTCTTGTCCGCCAAATTGATTGCAAGGAAAACCAATGATCACTAATTTGTCTTTGTATTGACTATACACTTTTTGCAATGATGCATATTGAGGCGTATAACCACATTGACTTGCTGTGTTGACTACCATGATTTTTTTGCCTTTATATTTTGACAAATCAATCTGACCGCCATCAATGCTTTTAACTTTAAAGCTATGGATGCTTTGCGCGTTGGTGAATAAACTGCATGCAATAAATAAGAAACTTAGTATCGTTTTCATAATCAATAATTAAATGTTTGAAGTATTAAATATAACAAGAAATTGACCAAAAAGTTGACGGGATCTTGGACTAAAAAGACAATTATATTATTAGCTGGACATCTTACTACAGTGTATAAGCCGCCACAGCAATCGAAACAGATGCAGGCGATCCAGTCATCAAGCTTGCGACGGCCGCCTCTAAAGTCGCTCCGGAGGTTAAAACATCGTCCACTAATAAAATATGCTTCCCTTCAATACTAGTAGGTTTTTGTAAATAAAAGAGGTCGGGCAATTGCTGTAGCCTTGCTTTTCTATTTTTCTTTGTTTGTGAATTGGACCAGCTTCGTTTGATTAAAACATTGTTGAGTATTGGCCTATGCCAAATCTGTTGTATCCCAATTGCAATTACTTCGCTCTGATTAAAGCCCCTACTATTGATCTTGGAAGCGCTAATTGGAATAGGAATGATTAAATCAATCTGTTTAAATTTTTCTTCTACTGCAATTGCTTCGCCCATTAATTTCCCAAATAAAATACCTACTTTTTTATTATGATGGTATTTTAATGCTGTAATCAGTGTTTGTACTAAACTGTCTTTTGTAAAAAATAATAATGCGCCAGCATTTTGAATATCAGCCCTGCCCCAAAATATTTTTTCAACTGGATTTTCGTTGATACTAAAAAAATCAGTGAAGGGTAAATCTTGAATACACTTGTGGCATAAGGGCATGGCTTTTTCAACTTGATCTGTGCCACATCCAAAACAAATCTGTGGATACAATAAATGCAAAAAAGCATTTAGATAGTTTCGTATACCGTCAAAAATTTTCAAGATTAGAAAAATAATCGATATGCTTCGTCTACTCTTTCTACAGGAATAATTTCGATACTATGTTTTTTTGTATCGATACCTTTTGTATTGAATCCAGAAATAATTATTTTTTCAAATCCTAATTTTTCTGCTTCTGCAATGCGTTGTTGAATTCTATTGACTGCGCGTATCTCACCATTCAATCCAACTTCCCCTGCAAAACAAATACCTTGAGGCAATGGGATATCTTCATAAGAAGAAAGCAATGCAAGAATCACAGCAAGATCCAAAGAAGGGTCTTCTATTTTAAGTCCACCAGCGATATTGACAAAAACATCTTTCATGCCAAACGCAAAGCCACCGCGCTTTTCCAACACCGCTAATAATAATTGTAATCTTCTTAAATCAAATCCAGTGACTGTTCTTTGAGGTGTGCCATATACACTTTGAGTTACCAAAGCTTGCACTTCTATCAACAAGGGACGCATCCCTTCCATCGCAGCTGCAATGGTACTTCCACTGAGCGAATCGTTTCTTTGTGCGATTAAAAATGCAGAAGGATTAGTTACGACTTTCATGCCTGTTCCTGTCATTTCGTAAATACCTAATTCACTCGTGCTACCAAATCTATTTTTTAATGTACGTAACATTCTATATGCGTAATGACGATCCCCCTCAAATTGTAAAACAGTATCCACCATATGTTCTAAAATTTTTGGTCCAGCAATGGAACCTTCTTTAGTGATATGGCCAATTAAAAAAACTGGTGTGCCTGTTTCTTTTGCAAATCTTTGAAATTCTGCAGCAGTTTGTTTGATTTGTGAAATACTTCCAGCAGCGGCATCAATTAAATTGGATTCAAGTGTTTGAATTGAATCAACAATCACCACAGTTGGTTTTAATTTTTTGATTGCTTTAAAAATTGCTTGTGTATGTGTTTCGGTCAATAAATAAAAATGATCATTCTCCAAACTTAATCGGTCTGCACGCATTTTAATTTGTTGAATACTTTCCTCACCACTGATATATAAAACAGTTTGATCCTTCATCATTAAACCTTGTTGTAAAAACAAAGTACTTTTTCCAATGCCTGGTTCTCCTGCAACAAGTACGATTGAGCCAAGCACTATGCCGCCTCCTAAAACGCGATTCAATTCCGGATCTGAGCTATCAATTCTTTTTTCTGATTGACTTTGCACTTCATTGATGGCAATGACTTCGGTTCCTTTTTGAGTCAAGGCATAATCCTCCCAAGTTTGGGTATTTCCCTTGCCTTTATCAATCACTTCTTCGGTGAAACTGTTCCATTCATTACAGGCTGGGCATTTGCCAACCCATTTTGCGGACTCATAGCCACAATTAGTACAAAAAAACGCAGAT
>RFSD01000115.1 GCA_009924165.1 Chitinophagia bacterium
TAAGTATGGTGGATAATACTTTCTTTTAAGAATGGATGATATTTTGCAATCAATGGTTTGCTAGCCAATGCTTTTGCAACAAAGAAAATCATCACACCAACAAAGAAGGCAAGGATACCAAAATCCAACAAGCCTAATTCAACATGCTCCTTCATCAAAGAACCCATTACCATTTGGTAAAAATCTATCCAATGCCCAAAGATAATCACTACTGCCATTAACGCTACTAATGTGTAATTACGCTTAGCAGAACGCTTCATTAAGATTAACAAAGGGGCTAAAAAGTTGATGATTAGGTTCAAAAAGAAGATCGCTTTATAAGGACCTTGAACACGGTGTTTAAAATAAACAGTTTCTTCTGGAATATTTGCATACCAGATTAGCATGTACTGTGAGAACCATAAATAAGTCCAGAAAATAGAGAACGCAAACATGAACTTCGCAATATCGTGCAAGTGTTCGTTGTTTGTTAATTCTAAATAGCCTTTATTTTTAAGGTACACTACCCATAATGCGATCAATGCCATACCCGCTACGAATGTACTAGCGAAAGTATACCAGCTATACATTGTAGAATACCAATGTGCGTCGATACTCATCATCCACAACCAAGGGATTGTAGAAGCTACTGTTAAACCAAACCATACTAAGAAAAATCCTGAGCGCACCATGCTTTCAATGTTAAATGCTTTTGCAGTTGGCGCATCCATAGGTGCCACATCTGCTTGGTTATTTAACTGACGCATTCTATATCCAAATAAACTCCATAAAGAAATTGTCAAAGTCGTCCAGATCACAAAGAAAGTAGGATTCAAGAAGCCCACTTTACCTTTTAAGATAGGATCTTTTGCTACCGCTTCTGCATCTAACCAATGGTAGATATGGTGCTTATGACCAAAGATGATATACAATAAAACCATCAAAGTGATACCACCAAAAACAGGTACCAAAGTAGAGATAGCTTCTGGAACACGACGGAAGGATTGCATCCATGCCGCTTGTGCCATTGCACTAAAGCTTAAGAAAAACATAGCAGCGTTACAGATCAATGTCCAGAAGATTGTGTTGTACATTAATGTACCCCAAAAATGAACTTGCTCATGCTCGTCACTGCTAAATCCTTTGGTAAACATACCATACAATAACACAGCGCCTCCAATACCAATTAAGGAGTAGGACCATGTTTTTAGTCTACCAGGAATTTCGAATTGTTCTTTTATAGATGCCATCTTTTCTCTTTTATAAATCTTTTAAATAAGTGCTTTATTATTTTGCGGCTTGTGCTGCAGCTTGTTTGTCTTTGATATATTTAATAATCATCCAACGTTGGTGCTTGTTTAATTGAGATGCATAAGAACCCATTAAGTTCTTACCGTATGCTACAGAATAAAACATTTGACCAGCAGGCATGCTCTCATACTTAATGTCTCCAACCAATGTTGCAGGCTTCGCAGCATAAGGACCATTGCCGTCTTTATACAAAGGACCGTTGCCATCTAATTTAGCACCATGACAGATACCGCAATTGATTAAATATAAACGCTCTGCTTCTGCAGTTTCTTTTGCTGATAAAGAATCAATTGGATTCACTACAGACTTAGAAGCAATATAGTTAGTAGAATCACCTGGCTTATCCATTGCATAAGGGAAAGGCATTTCCTTACCACGCGCAATTGTTCCAGCTACTGGCTTTGCATCAAAGTGAATACCTTGGTCTTTTAAGTAAGCCAAATCGGTATACGATTCGATGGCACGACTGTAGGCCATATCCGGCATATACACTTTGCCAGGAGTACGTTTTACGTCGGAGCAGCTAACCAAAGCAACTACCGCTACTAAAAAGCTTATTATTAAATATTTCTTCATCATGTATATCTTAATCAGTTTATAAATTCTCTTAGTTCTTTTTATTTATATCGAAAGTGTACAAGCCCTAGCTGCTACATCGAAACTTGCCCCGCAAGTTTCTCTTCCTTATCATAAGTACCAAACCACCAATCTTCTTCTGCAACTTGCACATCTGTCTCCACCGCACCGTTTGCTTTTAATAAAGCCAATAAATCATCGGTGTTTGTTTTATCCGTGCACTCAATTGCCATTACAAATAAATCATCTGTTGCTCTTTTATGGAAGTGGTGCTTCTTTACACCTGGTGCTAATTGACATAGGTAACAAAAAGTCAACACCATACCCACCGCAGCAAACAACACGGTTAACTCAAAAATAATTGGGATCCAAGCTGGCAAAGCAAAATGTGGTTTACCACCAATATTCAAAGGCCAATCTTTAGTGAAGATCCAGCTGATTGCGCTGATTGCTGTTGTGGTACCAGTGATACCATAAATAAAACCAGCAGTGTGCAAACTTGTTTCACGCATACCCAATGCATGGTCTAAACCGTGCACTGCAAATGGCGTGTACACATCTTTGATCTTATAACCAGCAGTACGCACTTGCTTTACTGCAGGAAATAAAACTGCTTCGTCATCAAAACAGCCAACTACGAATTTCTTTTGTGCCATAATTATTTTCTATTAATATTCAGATCCAAATAATTTCTTTTTTTAAAAGCGATTAGTGCGCGTTGTCATGAACAAATTTGTCCAGAGGTTGCGCCTCAATGCCTTCCATTCCTGGTTTGAAAGATTCACCACTTCTCTTTAATACATACTTAATCTCCGCCACAGCAATCACTGGGAAGTATTTAGCAAATAAGAAGAAGCAAGTGAAGAATAAACCAAATGTTCCTACATAAAAACCAATTTCCCAAATGGTAGGGCTGTAGTACACAGACCAGCTAGATGGTAAATAGTCACGATATAAAGAGGTAACGATGATTACAAAACGCTCGAACCACATACCAATGTTTACGATGATACTCATGAAGAAAGTAACGAATACGTTTCTTCTCATTTTTCTGGACCAGAAAATTTGAGGAGATAATACGTTACAAGCCATCATACCCCAATAGCTCCAACCATAAGGACTAAATAAATAAGCACGAGAATACCAGAAAGTATATCCCTCATATTTATTTTGAGAATACCAACCCATGAACAATTCTGTTAAGTAAGCGATACCAACAATAGAACCTGTTAATACAATTACTTTATTCATTAAGTCGATGTGACCAATAGTGATATAATCTTCTAATGCAAATACTTTACGAACAATGATCAACAAACTTTGTACCATCGCGAATCCAGAGAAAATCGCACCAGCAACGAAGTATGGAGGGAAGATGGTGGTGTGCCATCCAGGAATCACTGAAGTAGCAAAGTCAAAAGATACGATGGTGTGTACAGACAATACAAGTGGTGTAGATAAACCTGCTAATACTAAAGACAAACTCTCATGACGTTGCCAATGTTTAGTAGAACCAGTCCAACCAAATGCAGCGATACCATATAATTTTTTACGCAATTTTGTAAATGCTCTATCACGTACTGTAGCGAAATCTGGAATCAAACCAGAGTACCAGAATAATAAGGATACTGTGAAATAAGTAGAGATCGCAAATACGTCCCATAATAAAGGAGAGTTAAAGTTCACCCATAATGGACCACGAGAGTTAGGATAAGGCATTACAAAGAAAGCCATCCAAACACGACCCATGTGGAAGATCGGGAATTGACCCGCACACATTACCGCGAAGATGGTCATGGCTTCAGCTGCACGATTCACACCTGTTCTCCAACCTTGACGGAACAATAACAATACCGCAGAAATCAAAGTACCAGCGTGACCGATACCAACCCACCATACGAAGTTGGTGATATCCCAACCCCATCCAATGGTTTTGTTCAAGTTCCACTGACCGATACCATAAGTCACCTCACGGTAAACACTATAGGCACCAAACGATAATAATAATACGGCTATAGAAAAACCGATATACCATAAACGTGTTGGCTTCGTTTCAATCGGGCGCAAAATGTCTTCGGTTACTTGGTGGTAATCTTTATTACCATACACCAAAGGTTCGCGCAGTTGTGATTCGTATTTAATATGCATCTTCGTCTATTTCTAAATTTTTATAATCTATATTTTTTTGAAACTACTTTTTTAAAAGCAGGCTCAACATTTTTTAGTGCGTTGCTTCTGCTTTTTTAGTTTCAGCGTGCCCTTCCGCTTTTGCTTCGTGACCACCTGCTGCACACCACGAGAACGTACAGTCACATCTGGATTCAATACCATTCTTGTTAAGTCATCGTTCATATTCAATACTACATCGTTCACTTCACCTCTTTGATTGTCAGGGAAGCTATCTGCACCAGTGTAATCCGCCCAGTTAAAACGACGTACTTTGAAAGGACAGTTGTTCGCGCAATAACGAGTACCAATACATCTGTTATAAGTCATTTGGTTTAAACCTTCAGAGCTATGGTTGGTTGCAGCAACTGGACAAACGTTTTCACAAGGAGCGTTATCACAATGCTGACACATCAATGGTTGGAAAACCACATTTGGGTTATCCATATCACCACTAAAATATTTATCGATACGTAACCAATGCATTTCGTGGCCACGTAAAACTTCTGGCTTACCAACAACAGAAACGTTGTTCTCTGCATTACAAGCAACTACGCAAGCACCACAACCATTACAAGTGTTTAAATCTACATTCATACCCCACTTGATACCTGGTCTTTCATACACAGGGTACATGGTACCTTGTTTTTCAAAATTCGCCAACACTTCTTCGGTGTTCATTTTATCGCCACCCATGATTTGACCTTTCAATTCATGTGCGCGTTCTTCGCGGATCTCTGTTGGATGCGCTAAGAAAGAAGCCAAAGACAATTCTTTCACTACTTCTGTACGATTACCTTGAGCAGTGTCGTAACGGAAATGTGTTTGCGTTAATGCAACAGGATAAGTTTGATCCGTTACAGTTAATTGCACATCTGCTTGATCAAAAGAAATGGTTTGACCATTAAAGCTCGCTAAAGGATAGGCGTTTTTACCAGTACCAATCACCGCTTTACCTAAGGCTTCTGTACGGCCGTAACCAACAGCGATACCAATGGTAGAAGGATGTGTTCCAGGAATAATCAACACAGGTAATTCAATACTCACTTTACCTACAGTTACCTTCACCACTTTTTTAGGAGGTTGTACTTCGTAAGCATCTGCTTGACCACCATTGTTTAAATCAATGTTCAACAATGTTCTTGCCATTGCAGGTGATACTATAATATAGTTA
>RFSD01000116.1 GCA_009924165.1 Chitinophagia bacterium
TCTGAAAAAACCATTCGTAACCATAGGTATAATATTAAAAAGAAATTGGACCTGCCTAAAGAGAATAATAGTTTGTTGAAGTGGGCGATATTGAATTTTAAATAACCCACTACCTTTTTTAAAATATAGGATAGCCGTCACTTCGCTCCGGCATTCTGTTAACCCTCAGAGCAAAAGCATGAAAACATAAGCCTAATGAAATTCATTCATTAGGCTAATTCTTATTTCAATGCGCTCACAAATTCAAGCGAGCTTGATTAGCTAAAAATATACAACAAAAGTCCACTTCGTGGCCTTTATTTTATTTAACTCATTCACAAATTCAAGTAAACTTGATTTGTTCATTCGTTAAATAACAAAGCCCCAACTTTCGTTGAGGCTTATGTTTTCTTTTTTGGTCGGGAAGACAGGATTCGAACCTGCGACCACCTGGTCCCAAACCAGGTACGCTACCGGACTGCGCTACTTCCCGTTCCTATTACTAGTTGCCTAGTAAATATTGTTTCCGGTGTATTCTACTACTTTATATCTAATCCAAATATATAAACCAAGAACTAAACGAGAGCGGAGAGGAAGGGATTCGAACCCTTGGTACAGTTTAACCCGTACGGCAGTTTAGCAAACTACTGATTTCAGCCACTCATCCACCTCTCCTCCAAAACCTCTTTCGAGGGCTGCAAAAATAAGCAGCTTGGCCTTAAATACCTAAAAAAAGTCTGGAATAAACTCAAATAAAGTTCGTTCCAGACTAGAATATAGTTATTTAATAATTTGTAGTGGTAAAAGGGCTTATTACATAGCCGCTAACTGTACTTTTTGAGTAAGTTCCATCACATTCTCTCTGAACATAGAGTCGGTATCCATTAAGTCCTTTACTGTTTGGCAAGAATGTATTACTGTAGTATGATCGCGTCCACCAAAATGTTCTCCAATTGTTTTCAAAGAATTCTTAGTAAAAGCTTTAGCTAAGTACATAGTTATTTGACGTGCTTGTACAATTTCACGCTTACGTGTTTTTTGCAACAATTTATCATAAGGCACTTCGAAGAATTCACAAACCATTTTTTGTATAGCGTCAATAGTAATTTCTTTACTACTTGTTTTCACAAAGTTGCGTAATACTTTCTTCGCTAATTCAACATCAATTTCTTTTTTATTCAAAGAAGACTGTGCTAGTAAGGATATCAAAGCACCTTCTAATTCTCTCACATTCGTGTTAATATTATAGGCCACATACTTCACTACTTCTTTTGGCATGTCTAAACCATCTGCCTTCATTTTCTTTTCCAAAATTTCAATACGGGTATCATAATCTGGTACTTGAATATCGGCGCTTAATCCCCAACGGAAACGACTTAGTAAACGTTCTTGCAAACCTTCTAAATCCTTAGGGGCTTTATCAGAAGTTAAAACTAATTGCTTACCGCTTTGGTGTAAATGGTTGAATATGGCAAAAAAGGCATCTTGAGATTTTTCAGCTCTGTTAAAAAACTGAACATCATCTATTATTAAGACATCTATTAATTGATAAAAATGTATAAAGTCGTTAATGGCATTATTACGACTATGGTCCTGGAATTGATTAATGAATTTTTCAGAACTAACATACAAAACAACCTTATTAGGATGAATGCGTTTTACATCATTCCCAATAGCTTGGGCTAAATGTGTTTTACCTAAACCCACTCCACCATAAATAACCAAAGGATTAAAGGAATTGGCCCCTGGCTTTTCAGCTACTGTTTTACCTGCACGACGCGCTACTCTATTACAATCTCCTTCAATAAAGGATTCAAATGTATAATTATGGTTTAATTGAGGGTCAATTTGCATTTTCTTCAACCCAGGAATCACAAACGGATTTTTCACAGGGTTGTCAATCACCAACGGAAAGTTCATTTCGTTGTTATTGTAAGTTTTCATGACGCTAGCAGGAACATCCATTGAACCTTTCTTGTTGTTTCCACTATCAACCATGATACGATATTCTAGCCTAGCTTCTTTTCCTAATTCACGCTTTAAAGTCTTAGCTAATAAGTTAACATAGTGTTCTTCTATGTATTCATAGAAAAATTGACTGGGAACTTGAATGAGTAAAATGTTGTCTTTTAAATCAACAGGCTGAATGGGTTCAAACCAAGTTTTAAAATGCTGCCATTCGACAATATCCTTAATAATTTTTAAGCAATTACTCCAAATTAAATCTGCGCTCTTAGCCATCTTACTTATTGCTCTTTGTATAATTTAAAAAAGGTACGTTTTTGATTTTCAATCCTGGATTAAGGAATTGTAAACCGGAATGCGAATATGACGACTTATTGTTGAAAAAAAAACTTTTTTTTTTGGTTTTTTTTACAGGTCACATAAACACTTATTCCTGGACTCCTCTATCGCCATTAACAGGCGTTCAAGATAATACCTTTTTCTTAAAAAAGCTTAGTTTATCCACTTATTTTCTTGTCTTTTTAATAGTCTATTTGGAAATAGAAAAATAACCCCTGTTTGTATTAATTCAGCAACAAAGAGTTATGGGCAATAATCGCTACCTTTATAGCTATAAATACTACTATGAGCTACGAATTAATCGGCAAATTGATTGCCAAATACGAGACAATCCAAAGAAAAGAGACCTTTAAAACAAGAGAATTTGTGGTTGAGAAGTCAGAAGACATTAATGGCAAAACCATTACCAATTATGTGAAATTTCAGTGTGTGCAGGACAGAACTGCTATGCCAGATAGATTCAATATTGGGGATACGGTGAAAGTGCTCTTTAATATCAAGGGTTCCAAGTGGAACAAAGACGGAAAAGATAATTATATCACCAATTTAGACGCTTGGAGAATGGAAGCAGTTGCCCTAGGAGGTAATGAAGCACCTTCTGACGCTGGCGCCTATTTTGATATGCCTGCTGGTGATCCTGCTGAGGGCAGCGACGACCTGCCTTTCTAATAAAAAGGTGGTCAATTATACGCCTCAATCCGCATTTTTTTAGGATAAACACCTAACCCCTATGCAATCAACGATACAATTAAGAATTAGTCCAGCCGACGCAGCCAATGCGTCGGTTTTATTAGCAGCTATTGCGCAAAATTTAGGCCGATCAAGTGACCAGATCAATGGCTATCATATTTTGAAGCAATCCATCGACGCCAGAAGCCGTCAACAAGTATGGATCAACCTCACCCTCCAGGTATTTATAGAAGAACCCGTTTCGGACCGACAGATTGAACCCACCCTTTTTCCTATCCTCCCAAAAAATGCGAAAGAAGTTCATATTATTGGTGCTGGTCCTGCTGGTTTATTCGCTGCCCTAGAATGCATTCAATTAGGCCTAAAGCCAATTGTAATAGAAAGGGGTAAAGATGTACGCAGTAGACGTAGAGATTTGGCTAGATTGAATAAAGAGGGCATCGTAGATCCTGAAAGTAATTATTGTTATGGTGAAGGAGGCGCTGGTACTTATAGTGATGGTAAATTATACACCAGAAGTAATAAGAGAGGCAGTATTGATAAGATCTTACGCCTATTTTATCAATTTGGCGCAGATGAAACTGTTTTGTATCAAGCCCATCCACATATTGGCACCAATAAATTGCCACAAATTATCACTGCCATGCGCCTTCAAATTGAAGCATCTGGCGGACAGGTTTTATTTGAAAAAAAATTAGTGGATTTTGATGTCGAAAAAGGGGAAATCAAACGTATTCATTTTGCAGATGGCGACTGCTTCCAAGTGGAAGCATTGCTTTTAGCAACAGGACATTCTGCACGTGATATTTTTGAATTATTCCATAAAAAGGAAGTGTTGATTGAATCAAAACCTTTTGCATTGGGTGTGCGTGTGGAACATCCTCAACAAGTGATTGATCAAATTCAATACCATTGTTTAACAAGAGACCCCAACCTGCCTCCAGCAGCATATAGCTTGGTGGAGCAAGTGAACGAACGTGGTGTATTTAGTTTTTGTATGTGTCCCGGTGGCATCATTGCCCCTGCTGCTACTGCGCCTGGAGAAATTGTAGTGAATGGATGGAGCCCAAGTAAAAGAAACAATCCTTATGCCAATAGTGGCATGGTGGTTCAAATAGATTTGCCAACGGCTGCGCAATTTTTAAAGCAGGCCACTAAAAAAGTGGTGGATTTAAATCATCCCCTTTTATTATTGGAGTTTCAACAATATGTCGAACAGCAAGCTTTTAAAAGTGGTGGCGGATTACAAGTAGCACCTGCAGCTAGACTTGTAGATTTTTGTACCCATAAATTATCCAATGATTTACCTGATGCAAGTTATCTCCCTGGCTTACATGCCGCCGACTTAAGTGATGTGTTACCAAAATTTGTATACGAAACATTACAAAATGGCTTTATGGCATTTGGTAAAAAGATGAAGGGCTACTATACCAATGATGCCATTGTGGTGGCCACAGAAAGCAGGACTTCTTCTCCAGTAAGGATACCAAGAGACGCAGATAGTTGTCAGCATCCCCAAATCAAAAATCTATACCCATGTGGCGAGGGCGCGGGCTATGCAGGCGGAATCGTAAGCGCCGCAATGGATGGCCAGAAACTAGCTCAAAGCATTGCGGCGCAATTGAAATAAAATATATTTTATTAATCTTCCGGTTTGTCTTTTTTACTAATCAACAACCCGTCTTGAATTAATTTATTTTGTTTGAATGATGCCAATTCTTTTGCCAAGTTACCGCTTACCTCTCTTGTTAAGGTGAGTTGTGGCTTGCCTGCATTCACCCAAGCAGTAAACCAAAAATCTGCAATCATATTAGCAGATGCAATTAATTGAACATTCACGGTATTACCTAAGGCTTTAGCATAAGCTTCTGCAAATGGCTTGGTATAGGATTTTACTTCCTTACCATAACGCATTTGATTTCGGTACTTGGTCTCAGGAGTAAATTGCTTCGTCACTTCAGTTTCGATCGCTAACATTTGTGGTACCAATAAATGTGCTTTACGAATATCCATCCAAAGCGCTTGCGCAGGATTTTTTACATACTTAGCTTGATGTGGATTGTACAACATAAACTGATCTAAATTAATTTCAGGAATAAAAGTCTCCCACATATGGTGCAATCCTTTTTGTCCTGTTAATTGTCCGTCATAGTTGATCGTTGTATGCAAAGGCACGTGCAAGTCTGCCACATAATGTCCTAAGTCTGCTGC
>RFSD01000117.1 GCA_009924165.1 Chitinophagia bacterium
TGGTGTGATGATTTTCTTTGTTGCAAAAGCATTGGCTAGCAAACCATTGATTGCAAAATATCATCCATTCTTAAAAGAAAGTATTATCCACCATACTTAATCAATATTTGAATAAAAATTATTTAGCGTAAGAAAATAGAAATAAGATTATGAGTTTATATTTATCCATAGCAATTATCGCCCTTATCTTTATTGTGATTTTTCAAATTGCAAAAGCAAGTGAATACGTTTCTGTCCTTAAAGGAGAAGAAGTTGCCCGTAAACAAAGCAATAAGATCAATGGTTTTCTAATGATCGCGTTTATGGTTTTAGGCTTTGTTGGTATCTATGTATGTAATGAGTATCTTTTTGATAAGACTTTGTTAGCGCAAGAATCGGCAAGTGTCCAAGGAGAAAAAGTGGACCAAATGATTTGGATAACTTTAATTGTTACAGGTATCGTATTTGTGATCACTCAATTTTTATTATTTTGGTTCGCTTATAAATACCAAGAAAACGATAACAGAAAAGTATTCTTTTTTGCGCATAGTACTAAGTTGGAATTGATATGGACTGCTATTCCTGCAATTACTTTAACAGTGTTGGTTATTTTTGGTTTACGTAACTGGTTCTTCTTTACAGGCGAAGCACCTAAGAACGCCATGGTGGTAGAAGTGACTGGAAAGCAATTTGGTTGGATCTTCCGTTACCCAGGAAAAGATGCTGTATTTGGAAAAAAATATTATAAGAACATTGATCCTGCTGTTAATTCAGTTGGTATTGTTTGGGATGATAAATTAGCACAAGATGATATCTTAACAGAACAAACCATGTATGTGGTAAAAGGTACACCTGTTAAATTAATCATTGGTTCTAGAGACGTCATTCATGACGTAGGTTTATCTCATTTCCGTTTAAAGATGGATGCCGTTCCTGGTATTCCAACAACGATGTGGTTTACACCTAAGTTCACCACTGCTGAGATGAAAGAAAAAACAGGCAACCCAAATTTTGCTTACGAGATTTCTTGTGATCAAATTTGTGGAAACGGTCACTACTCTATGAAAGGAATTGTGGAAGTAGTTACACAGGAAGAATTTGATATGTGGATGGCCAAGCAAAAGGCACAATACTTAGTGGCTTTCCCTGAGAAGGATCCAAGTAATGTTCCAGCAGCCACTGTGGGGGCAGAAAAAGTAAAAGACAGCACTGCAAAAACTGCAGTAGCAAAAATGTAATTTAAAAATATTTTAAATAAAACGGTATGAGTAACGAAGCAGCAATTATTGAAGACGTACATGTAAAGAGTGCAACCATTCATGATGCACATGGTCATCAAGATCATGGACACCACGAACATCATGAAACATTTTTGTCTAAATATGTTTTTAGCATGGATCATAAAATGATTGCGAAGCAATTCTTGATCACTGGTATGGTTTGGGCAGTGTTAGGTGGTTTAATGAGTGTGCTATTCCGTTTGCAATTAGGATATCCTGATGCAAGTTTTCCTTGGTTAGAATCTCTTTTAGGTAAGTGGGCGAAGGGTGGTCAAATCACTCCAGAAGCTTATTATGCTTTAGTAACTACACACGGAACTGTACTCGTATTCTTTGTATTGACAGCAGGTTTGTCTGGAACCTTCGCTAACTTCTTAA
Source organism: Chitinophagia bacterium (assembly GCA_009924165.1). GTDB lineage: Bacteria > Bacteroidota > Bacteroidia > Chitinophagales > Chitinophagaceae > Sediminibacterium. The sequence goes on from RFSD01000117.1 coordinate 1,638, forward strand.
TTCCATTGCAAATTGGAGCAAGAGATATGGCGTCTCCATTTTTAAATATGTTAAGCTACTGGTTCTTCTTTATAGCTAGTATTGTGATGTTGTCTTCTATGTTTGTAGAGACGGGGCCATTCAGTGGTGGATGGACTGCTTATCCTCCATTGTCTGCATTAGGAGATGCTTCTCCTGGTTCTAAGACAGGTATGGACTTATGGATTATTGCAATGTCTTTATTCATTGTCTCTTCTTTATTAGGTGGATTGAACTATATCGCTACAATTTTAAACATGCGTACCAAGGGTATGAGCATGACGCGTTTACCTTTAACAATTTGGGCATTGTTCTTTACAGCTGTATTAGGTGTATTGTCTTTCCCTGTATTGTTGTCTGGTATGATCTTATTAATTTTTGATAGAAACTTTGGTACTTCTTTCTATCTATCTGATATTTTTGTGAACGGTGTTGGTGCATTACCGAACGAAGGTGGAAGTGCAATTTTATACCAACATTTATTCTGGTTCTTAGGTCACCCCGAAGTATACATCATCTTATTACCTGCCATGGGTATGGTATCTGAGATTATGTCTGTAAGCTCTCGTAAACCAATCTTTGGTTATATGGCCATGTTAGGTTCTTTGTTTGCAATTGCTGCATTGGCCTTCTTGGTATGGGCACACCATATGTTCGTTACAGGATTAAATCCATTCTTGGGTTCTGTATTCGTATTATTAACTTTATTAATCGCGGTGCCTTCCGCTATCAAAGTATTCAACTGGTTGACCACTTTGTGGAGAGGTAATATCCGTTTCACGCCTGGTATGTTATTCGCAATTGGTTTTGTGAGTTTATTTATCTCTGGTGGTTTAACTGGTATTTGGTTAGGAAACGCTGCGTTAGATATTCACTTGCATGATACTTATTTCGTAATTGCGCATTTCCATATTGTAATGGGTGTAGCATCTATGTTTGGTATGTTTGCGGGTGTGTACCACTGGTTCCCTAAAATGTATGGTCGTTTCATGAATAACACACTTGGTTATATCCACTTTTGGGTAACAATGGCAGGTGCGTACTTGATCTTTTGGCCAATGCACTACGAAGGATTAGCTGGTATGCCACGTCGTTATTTTGATTTTAGTATTTGGGAAAGTTTCAAGCAATTTGGTGAATTGAATAAGTTTATCACCATTGTTTCAATGATTGTATTTGCAGCGCAAATTTTATTCTTGATCAACTTTTTCTATTCTATCTTCAAAGGACGTAAAGTAACTACTCAAAATCCTTGGGAAGCAAATACATTAGAGTGGACTACGCCAATCCGTCCTGGTCACGGTAACTGGCCTGGTGAAATACCAGAAGTACACCGTTGGGCATATGATTATGGTAAGGATGGAAAAGATTTCATTCAACAAACAACACCTGTTGGTGCGGATGAATCGACCCACTAAATTGTGAAAGCAATTCTAAAAGATTACGCCCAGTTGATGAAGTTCACCTTAAGTTTTACGGTGGTCTTCACCTGTGTAATCTGTTATCAGATTGCTCCTAACATTATTGGATTCGATTGGTGGAATATTTTAATCTTAACTTTTGCAGGTCTTTGTATTACGGGTAGTGCCAATGCTATTAATCAGGCAGTAGAAAAAGAGACGGATGCACAAATGAAGCGTACTGCGAATCGTCCTGTGGCTTCTGGTAGAATGTCTCAACAAACTGCTTACGCATTTGCAGTCATCGCTGGTATAATTGGCGTAGGCTTAATGGCCTATCAATTCAATACCTTGTCTGCAATTCTTAGTGCGTTTAGTTTATTTTTATATGCATTCATCTACACACCACTTAAAAAAATAAATTCAATTGCAGTGTTGGTTGGTGCTTTTCCGGGTGCCATTCCTTGCTTGATTGGATGGGTTGCTGCAACGAATGAAATTAGTCCGCTTGCTTCTTTTATTGTGGATGGTAAAACTTATTCCAACGCGGGTGGTTACGCTTTATTTTTAATTCAGTTTCTTTGGCAGTTTCCACATTTTTGGGCTATTGCTTGGGTATCACATACAGATTATTCTAAAGTGGGATTTAAATTATTACCTGCAGACAAAGGACCTACAAAGTTCACTGCTTTACAAGCTGTGATGTATGCGGTGTTGATGGTGCCAATTGGTTTTCTGCCAAACTATTTTAAAATTACTGGGGACTGGAGTATGTGGGTGGTCCTTGTGGCGAATATTTTTATGGTAGTACAATGTGTGCGTTTATATCAGAACATGGGAGTGCCTGCGGCACGTCGTGTGATGTTTAGCAGCTACATTTATTTACCGATTGTTTATTTAGCATTAATGGCGAATAAAATTTAAAGAACGATTATGAGTACAGAAAAAAAGAAAGCACATCCTTATAAATTTATCCTTTGGGTAGGTTTAGGAAGTATCATCATGCTTTTTGCAGGCTTGACCAGTGCTTATATTGTGAAAAAAGGCCAAGCTAATTGGTTGGACTTTGAATTGCCTGTGGTTTTCTGGTACTCTACATTAGTCATTCTATTAAGTAGTGTGACCATGCAGATGGCTTTGAAGAAGTTCAAGGAGCGTGAGATGGGTCAGTACCGTGGGTTCATTACTTTAACTGTAATTTTAGGTCTTGTCTTTGTGGTGACACAAATGATGGGCTTTAGCGCTTTAGAGGCCAATAGCATCGCCTTGACTGGTCCTAGAAGCAATTCAGCGGGCTCTTTTTTATTGGTGATCGCTGGCTTACATATCCTCCACGTGTTGGGTGGGGTCATTGCCCTTGCAATCATCTTTTTAAGAGCTTATTCTGTAAAAACAAAATTTTACAATGCCTTGCCGGTGGAATTGGCGTCCATTTATTGGCATTTTGTAGATATACTATGGATTTATCTTTTTGTGTTCCTACAATTTGTAGGATAGACTAAAAACCAATATTTTTGCACTGAAATTGAAACTGAACATGTCAACAACAACAACCGCTTCGCCAACTGAAGCAAAATTATGGGGTGGTGGAAAAAGCCCTTTTAGTGTAGAGTACGGAAAAGTGATGATGTGGTACTTTTTAATGAGTGACGCATTCACATTTGGCGCTTTCTTGATCTCTTATGGCACGGTTCGTTTTTCTACGAACGGATGGCCTGACCCAAACCTTGTATTTAGAAGTTTCCCATTCGCGCCAGAAGGCATTAACGCTCCGTTGGTGTTTGTATCGATAATGACTTTTATTTTGATTGTAAGTTCTGTGACCATGGTTTTGGCAGTACATGCAGGTCACAATATGGATAAGAAAGGGGTTGTTAGAAATATGATTTGGACAATTATTGGTGGTATCGCTTTCTTAAGCTGTCAAGCTTGGGAGTGGAATCACTTATTCCATGAAGGTGCATGGTGGGGACAAAATCCTTTCATCAATGCAGATGGCACAGCATCTTCTACCAATTTCACAAACTTCTTCTTTACCATTACTGGCTTCCACGGATTCCACGTATTCAGTGGTGTGGTGATTAAT
>RFSD01000118.1 GCA_009924165.1 Chitinophagia bacterium
ATTGATGTTGAAACTGGTGAAATGCGTTTATGTGAAAAAGGATGGGCTGTTGCAGCTTTCATTCCTCCTGCGCATACTGGATTGTATATTGCAGCGTACGAGTCTTTACCAGAAGCCCCATTGTTACCTTTATTTTGTTATACCGCTGTGGGTTGGTTAGATGGTTTGAATTATGTTCCAGCAGTAAGAATTGAAGAAGATATTCGCCAAGATTGTGAAGGCTATGATCAAGAAAGAATTGATGATGGTGCAGCACATTTATTAAAAACATATGAGAAGAATAGATTGGTACAACACCTGATGCAAAACTGTTGTATGACCTATCATTGTCCAGCTGCAAGAAATTTTGCGATGGGAAGATGGGAATGCCCCATCCCTATTTCACCCGCTTGTAATGCGAATTGTATTGGCTGTATTTCTTTCCAACCAATTGAAGAAGAAATTGTTTCTAACCAAGAGCGTTTATCTTTTAAACCTACTGCTGCCGAAGTGGTCGAATATACAGTTCCACATTTAATGTCGGCACCATATCCAATTGTAAGTTTTGGTCAAGGATGCGAGGGCGAACCTTTGTTAATGTGGGAGACCATCAAAGAAGCGATCATTGAAATCAGAAAACATACAGACAAGGGCAGTATCAATATCAATTCAAATGGCTCTAATCCTGTTGCAGTAGCTGCACTAGCTGCCGTTGGTTTGGATAGCTTAAGAGTGAGTACGAATTCTGCTAGACCTGAAATTTACAATGCTTACTATCGTCCAAATAATTACACCTTCCAAGATATCGTTGAAAGTTTAAAAGTCATGTCTGCCGCGGGCAAGTGGACAAGTATCAATTATTTTGTTTTCCCTGGCATGACAGATACGGTTGCAGAATACGAAGCACTTAGACAATTGATCAAAGACACTGGATTAAAAATGATTCAGTGGCGTAATTTCAATATCGATCCAGATTGGTACCTAGGAAAAATTGGTGTGACTGAACCAGGTGAGATCATGGGCGTAAAACAAATGATGGAATTAATTAGAGAAGAATTTCCTGATTTAAAATTTGGCTATTTTAATCCTCCCATAGAACGAATCAAAGGAGATTATATGACTGAATTTGCACATCATTAATATGGATCAATTTTGAAAAGACATTACAACAAAGAAGTTCAAATAGGTACCATACTTGCTATCATTGCATGTATTATATGGTCAGGAAATTTTATCGTTTCTAGGTATTCAATACAATTGACTGGCCCCATCAGTCTTGCATTTTTTAGATGGTCTATTGCGACCATTACCATGCTTCCATTTGCGATCAATAATTTCAAAAAAGAAAAGCAATTGTTCAAGAAAAATTTTAGTTACTTTTTTTGGATGGCACTGGTAGGAATCTCTTTATACAATACGATGATTTACCAAGCTGGGCATTATACCACTGCCATCAATATGGCGCTGTTTGGATCAACCATTCATCCAATTGTTGCAACATTACTTGCCGCATGGATAGTGCAAGAAAAATTAAATTGGAAAAGTATCGCGGGGATTATCTTAGGTATTATGGGCATCTTAGTTTTATTAAGTAAAGGTGATCTAAATACTTTGCTCCATTTTAAAATTGCGACAGGTGATTTATGGATGATTGGTGCTGGTGTATGTTTTGGAACTTATAATGTATTTGTTCGAAAAAAACCAATTGGCATTTCAAACAATAGTTTTTTACTTGTACTTTTTGCAATTGGTACTATTTTATTATGCCCATTTGCAATTTATGAAATGAATTATATCCAACCTGTTCATTTTAACAGGCAACTTTTATTGATTGTCTTATATTTAGGAATAGGTAATTCCACAATCGCCTATTTGTTATGGAATAATGCTATTCACAGAATGGGATCGGCTAAGACTGCCTTGTTTGGTACTTTAATTCCATTTCTGAGTTCTATAGAAGCGCTCTTTATTTTGAATGAACAATTTAATATTTTTCAAATCATTAGTGGTGTGATCATTGTTTCCGGAATCGTCATCAACACCTGGCCATCAAAAATAAAGCATGGAACTTAGCACCATCATTTTACTATGTTTGATTGCCTTTTTAGCAGGCTATGTAGATGCTGTAGTGGGCGGCGGTGGATTAATACAAGTTCCTTCGGGACTTATTCTGATGCCAACACAAGCTGTTTCTACTATCATTGGTACACTTAAAGTACCTTCTTTTATTGGTACTTGTTTTGCAACCTATCAATATTTACAAAGCGTTAAAATTCCTTTTTTAAGGATACTTCTATTTACAAGTATTGCATTCATTGCTTCTTTTTCAGGTTCTTTATTACTCACCAAAATGAGTAGCCAATTTATGAAGCCTGTGATTTTTTTTGTATTGCTAGTGATGGCGATATATACATTTACCAAAAAAGACCTTGGACAATCTTTGCAAAAAAATCATATAAAGTATGCTACACTCAAAGGCGTATTGATTTGTTTAATCATCGGATTTTATGATGGCTTTATTGGTCCTGGTGCTGGAAGTTTATTTGTATTGGCCTTTATTTCCATTTTGGGATACGACTTCTTAAATGCGAGTGCCCATGCTAAAATTGTAAACCTTTCAACAAATCTTGGGTCCTTGATCTTATTCATTGGTAAGGGCGTGATCCTTTGGCCGGTAGCCATCCCCATGTCTATTTGTAATGCCACTGGTGGATTTTTTGGATCTAGAATGGCTTTAAAGAAGGGCAACCAATTTATTCGTAAAATTTTCTTAATTGTGATCGTAGCCACCTTGCTTAGATTGGGATATGACGTTTTTTTCCATTAATTTTAAACTATGCAATTGAGTTTTGAACAAGAAAAGAATATTAAAGCTGCTGTCTATACTGGACTGATTTGTCTTGGACTCTCATTGATCTTTTTTGTTTTCAAATTTCAGGAACCTGCACCTACAGTGGTTCCCCCATTGCCAGAACATATGGAGGTAAACTTAGGCAATAGCAATACTGGTGCTGGTGAGATACCGCCGATGTCTAAAGCAGCTCCTGCCCCAGAACAAGGCGCAACTTCGAGATCCGCTAAAGTAGCATCAAGTAATGCTTCCAAAATAAATACAGTTTCCAATGATCCAAACGACGAAGCAATTCGTTCTGGTAAAGTAAATAAAATCACAAAAAATAATCCAGCTCCTATTCCCGCTAAGCCTAAAGCTTTAATGGGGAAATATGCAGGTGGCAACGGCACTGGCGGAAACAATCAAGATAGTTACAATGCAGTGAAGGATCAAGGCATTGCTGGTGGCAAAGGCGATCAAGGCGTGACAAATGGCTCCATCGATGGTAAAGCCTACACTGGTAGCGGCGGACCTTTTGTAACCAAAGGTGACCGCAGAATTACAAAAACCTATTCATTTAATGGAGATGTTCCCCCTGCAACCATTTATGCAGAAATAGAAGTGAATCCAAATGGTGTTGGAAGGTTTATCCAAATTTCAAGAGGCTCCTCCTCTAATGACTCAAAATATAAAAGAGCAATTGTGGAATACTTGACAAAAATTAATTTCAATTCAGCTGATCATAGTTCCATTGTGACAGTGAAATTCAAATTCGATCTTCAATAAGCCACCCAATTTATATGCGGTATCAAGAAACGATTGACTATTTATATTCTAGACTACCCATGTTTAGTAGAATTGGTGCTGCCGCTATCAAACCGAATTTAGACAACACCATTGCTATTTGCAAATTCCTTGGACATCCAGAAAAAAAAATAAAAACGATTCATATAGCAGGCACGAATGGTAAAGGCTCAACAAGTCATATGCTTGCATCCATCTTTCAAGAAGCTGGCTATAAAACCGGATTATACACTTCACCACATCTGTACGATTTTAGAGAGCGTATCAAAGTCAATGGTCAAATGTGTAGTCAAGATTTTGTGATTAACTTTACCAATAAAATAAAACCTTGTATTGAAAAAATAGAACCCTCTTTTTTTGAAATCACAGTAGGCATGGCTTTCGATTCTTTTGTGCAAGAAAAAGTAGATATCGCAATCATTGAAACAGGATTAGGAGGTAGATTAGACAGTACAAATGTGATTCGTCCAGAACTATCTATCATTACCAATATTGGATTCGATCATATGGCTTTACTTGGAAATACTTTAGAAGCCATTGCTTCTGAGAAAGCCGGGATAATTAAAAATGCTACCCCCGTTGTCATTGGCGCATTAGATCCTGCTACAAAAAAAGTATTTGAAGACAAGGCCGATAAAGAAAATGCCCCTATTTATTTTGCAGAAGATTTTATTGAATTTAAAAACTTTCAAAACAATTGGCAGAATGCCTTATTTGAATTCAATCAACCCCTTATTCATTTATTAAATGCCCCCCTATTTCCAAAAAACTTTACCATCGCTTGTGATCTTCCAGCAAAATACCAAGCTAAAAATTTAAAAGCAGTATTGGTGGCAGCACAGTTACTTTCAACCATGGGCTGGAAGCTTACTGCGAATAAAATATTAAAAGCATTGTCACAGGTTAAAAAAAATAATGGCTTAATGGGCAGATGGGAATGCATTCAAGATAGCCCAAGAGTGATATTAGATGTGGCCCATAACGAACATGGTATTCATGCTTTATTAGAACAGTTGGCATCTTTGCATTATCAACAATTACATATTGTTACTGGCATGGTGAAGGACAAAGATGTGCATGCTGTGCTTCAATTACTTCCTAAAAATGCATTGTATTATTTCACACAATCTCATATTCCAAGAGCATTGCCAGTAGCAGAACTTGCAGCTAAAGCAAAACCAATTGGATTAAATGGACATGCCTTTGAAGATGTCAATATCGCTTTAGACGCTGCTATAAAAAATGCCAACCAGCAAGATTTAATTCTTGTGATTGGCAGTGTATTTTTAGTAGCCGAGGTTGATAGATCTAAATTTTTATAAAATTACCATCCATTATTGGCTCTTAAAGTATTGATATGTGCTACATGATGTTTACCATGCCATGCATAGATAGCAAACAAATCCCATAAACTTACTTCGGCATTTCTACCTGGATGAAATAATTTTCTTTGCCATTGCTCTTCGGTTAAACTTGCTAATAAATTAGCCCATCTTTCAT
>RFSD01000119.1 GCA_009924165.1 Chitinophagia bacterium
ATAGCTAAACTTTTTGTTAATAAACCAATTAATATTGAACATAATCGCAGTCAAGTTATTGGATGTATTCTTTCGTCAAACTTTAGTAAATTTGGCTCAAATGAGACATTAAATGAATCAGATGTAAAATCTATGAAAACTCCATTTAATATTACTCTTGGCGGCGTTATTTGGAAAGTAGTTAATCGTGACCTTGCTGATCAAATTGAAGAATCAAATGACCCAACGAGTGATAATTATATGACAATTTCTGCATCTTGGGAATTAGGATTTAATGACTTTAATATTATTGTATTAGAAAATGGAGAAAAAAATATTATTCATATTTATGTCTATTCATAAGAAAAAGTAAACAGTTAGGCAAAACTTCCCTTTATATTTCTAAAAAGCTCCTATTCATTAGGAGCTTTTTATTTATAACTAATTGATAATCAGTATATTTTTAATATCATTAATTTTATGATACAAAAATATAATTGATAATCAATTACTTATAAAGGTGTGCTTTAAAATATCCTTCAAAAAGCAATGAAAAGCCAAAATCCCTGCTTAACTTTGCCCTCCCTTATAAAAGGGGATAATTTATGGCTAGCGGGATAGCGCAGCCTCATTAAAACAAAGAATTATGAGTTATGAGTAAACTACATTTCACCACGAAGCACGCCAACGCGGCTACCGTTAAACATGGCTGGTACATTGTTGATGGTACTAATCAAACCGTAGGACGTATCGCTTCAAAAATCGCAGCTGTTCTACGTGGTAAGAACAAAGCTTATTACACTCCTCACGTTGATTGTGGAGATTATGTAATTATCATTAATGCAGAAAAAGTACAATTGACTGGAAACAAATTCCACGATAAATTATACTTAAACTATTCTGGTTTCCCAGGTGGTAAGAAGGAAGAAGCTGCAGAAGATTTAATCAAGCGTCGTCCAGAAGTCATTATGGAAAGAGCGGTAAAAGGTATGTTACCTAAAAACCGTTTAGGTCGTAAGATGATCAAAAAATTATTTGTGTATGCTGGTGCGAACCATCCTCATGCTGCACAACAACCTAAAGAATTTAAATTTTAAATCATTCCAAATCTAAATAAATGGAAAAGCAAACAAATGCAGTAGGTCGTCGTAAGGAAGCGGTAACGCGCGTCTTCGTCAGCAAAGGTTCTGGTAAGATTACCGTTAATGACAAAGATTACAAAGCATACTTTCCTTTAGTATACTTACAAAATCAAGTAGAAGCGCCTTTAAAAGCAGCTGGTGTTGAAGGTAAATACGATATCGTAATTAACGCAACAGGTGGTGGCATGAAAGGTCAAGCAGAAGCAGCCAAATTAGGTATTGCTCGTGTATTGGTTGAATTGAATCCTGAAGTTCGTCCAACGTTAAAAGCGGCTGGTCAATTGAAGCGTGATCCAAGAAGTGTTGAACGTAAGAAGTTCGGTCACAAGAAGGCACGTAGAAGCTTCCAATTTAGCAAGCGTTAATACAATCACATTCATTCATTATTACAATTTATACAAATGGAAAATAATACTTCACTTCAACAGCAACTTTTGGAAGCTGGCGTACACTTTGGTCACCTTAAAAAGAAGTGGAATCCAAAAATGTTACCTTACATTTTCGCTGAAAAGAAAGGTATTCACATCATTGACTTGAACAAAACTGTAGAGCACTTACAAGAGACGGCTGCTGCTTTAAAGCAAATTGCTAAGAGTGGTAAAAAGATCATGTTTGTAGCTACAAAAAAGCAAGCAAAAGAAATCGTTAGCGAGTGTGCTAAGAAAGTAAACATGCCTTACGCTACAGAGCGTTGGTTAGGTGGTATGTTGACTAACTTCAACACAGTTCGTAAGAGCGTTAAGAAAATGCAAAGCATCGAGAAGATGTTGGGCGACGGAAGTGCTGAAAGCTTAACTAAAAAAGAGCGTTTAACATTAGGTCGTGATAAAGATAAAATGGAAAAAGTATTAGGTGGTATCGCTCAATTGGGTCGTTTACCAGCAGCTTTATTCTTAGTAGACATCGGACATGAGCATATCGCATTAGCAGAAGCTAAGCGTTTAGGAATTCAAACTTTTGGAATGGTTGATACCAACTGTGATCCAAATAAAGTAGATTTTTCTATCCCTGCAAACGATGATGCTACAAAATCAATCGCAATCATTACAAACTATATCACTGCTGCAATCGCAGAAGGTTTGGCTGAGCGTCAAGCTTCTAAAGATGACGAAAGTGAAGTAGAAGAAGGTAATAACGAATTAGAAGCAAAGGCTAAGAGAATGGAAGCCGAAGCAAACGCAGAAGGCGGAAGAGCTAAGCGTGGTGCGGGTGCTGCTCCTTCAGCTCCAGGTGCTCCTAAGCGTCGTATTACTTCTGGTTCTCGTGGTCCAGTAAGAAAATAATATATTATCCCAATTGGGTTATTGGTATCCGATGGGTACTAATGACCCAATTGTATTTTAATTTTAAAAAATATTTTTATGAGCGCAATAACTGCTGCAGAGATTAATAAATTACGTCAAGCTACAGGTGCTGGTATGATGGACTGTAGAAAAGCTTTGACAGAAACAAACGGAGATTTTGAAGCTGCGATTGATTGGTTACGTAAGCAAGGTCAAAAAGTGGCTGCTAAGCGTAGCGATCGTGAAGCAAAAGAAGGTGTAATTATTGCACAAACTTCTGCTGATAAAAAAACAGGTTTTGTTGTTTGTATTTCTTGTGAAACAGATTTCGTTTCTAAGAATGCAGAATTCGTAGCATTCGCGCAAACCATTGCTGACGCAGCGGTTGCAAACAATGTAAAAACAGTGGACGAATTAAATGCAGTAAGCATTAATGGTACAACAGTTGCCGACATGATCAATGATAAATTAGCATCTATCGGTGAAAAAATTGCTGCTAAATTAGAGAGAGTAGATGCACCATATGTGGCTTCATATATTCACGGTTCATACAGAATGGGTGTATTAGTTGGATTGACTTCAGAAGCTGCCGAATTGGGTAAAGACTTAGCAATGCAAATTGCTGCGATGAACCCAGTAGCGGTAGATCCAGAATCAGTTCCTGCTGAAACAGTAGCTCGTGAAAGAGCGATCATCATTGACACCATGAAAGAAGATCCAAAAATGGCAGGTAAGCCAGAAGAAATGATTGCAAAAATTGCCGAAGGTAAGATTGCAGCATTCTTTAAGGAGCAAACTTTATTAGCACAGTCTTTTGTTAAAGACGGTTCTAAATCAGTGGGTGACCACGTTAAGAGCGTAGGTGCAGATATTAAAGTAACTGAATTCAAGCGTGTAGCCTTAGGATAAATTGCAAGTCAACACTGTTTGGTTCAAAAGATCCAAATGGTGCAGATTCCTAGAAACTAGACGTTTAAACGAATATCCAAAAGGGAGGTCATTGACCTCCCTTTTTCTTTTTAATCCTTATTCAAAATTTGTATCTTGCAAGTATAAATCTCAACTACTATGGAGCCAAAGTACAAACGCGTCTTGTTAAAGTTATCTGGGGAAGCCTTATTGGGAAATGAAAGAAATGGTGATCCATTTAACCCAAAAGTTATTGAACAATACGCGAATGAAATCAAGCAATTGGTGGACTTAGGTGTCGAGGTAGCGATTGTGATTGGAGGAGGTAATATATACAGAGGCATGAATGAGGCTGATAGTGGTATCGAAAGAGCGCATGGAGATTATATGGGTATGTTGGCAACTGTGATTAACGCAATGGCAATACAAGCCATGTTAGAAAAAATAGGCGTCTATACAAGATTACAATCTGCTATCAATATGGAACAAGTGGCAGAACCTTATATCAGAAGAAAAGCTTTAAGACATCTAGAAAAAGGACGTGTTGTAATATTTGGTGCAGGTACAGGAAATCCTTATTTCACAACAGACACTGCGGGATCATTAAGAGCCATTGAGATGAAGGCGGATGTGATCTTAAAAGGCACAAGAGTAGATGGTGTATATGATGCAGATCCAGAAAAAAATCCAAACGCAAAAAAATTCGAGACCGTTAGTTTCCAAGATTGTATTTCAAAGAATTTGAAAGTAATGGATATGACAGCATTCACATTGTGTATGGAAAACAAATTACCCATCATTGTATTTGATATGAATCAAGCAGGTAATTTACTAAAGATTGTGCAAGGTGAATCGGTAGGGACCCTTGTAAAATAGGATTTGAATCATTGCCAATCCACCGCTGATGTAAAAAATAGCACTAAATCACATTTTTTACGTTCGCTGGATTAAATTTATAGTATGCAAAAAATTAGTTTTATCGTCTTATTGTTCGGGCTTCTATTTTCACAAGAAATAAATGCACAAAATAATTTAAGTTTAAAAGAGGCAGTCACAATTGCTATACAAAACAGCTACGACATTAAGTTGGTTGAAAATAACTTGTCGATTGCCCAAAATAATAACAATTACGGTGTTGCCGGAGGATTACCAACAGTGACGGCAAATGGTACCAATAACAATACACTCACTACCATCAGTCAAACATTTCCTGACGCTTCTAGAAATACGACAAGAAGTGGCGTGGATGGGTCAACGCTCAACGGTGGATTAACAGCAACCATGATCTTATTCAATGGTTATAGAATTGCCGCTACAAAAGATCGTCTAGAAAGTATCCAAAAACAAACAGAAGCTGCATTGCAAGTTCAATTGCTGAACACAAGTTCAACAGTGATGCAACAATATTATAATGTCATAAGACAAATTGCGTTTTTAAAAACAATCGAAAAATCTATTGAAGCTTCGGAACAAAGAGTGGCGATTGTAAAAACAAGACAAGAACTCGGTGTAGCTAATCAGGCAGACTTATTACAGTCTAGTTTAGATTTAAATGCTTTACTACAAGCTAAGCAAAACCAATTACTGGTATTAGATCAAGTAAAAGCAGACTTGTTCAATAGCATGGTGGTGCCAGCAAATTCAAATTATGTTTTCACTGATAGTATTCAGGTAGATCAAAAAATTATTTTATCTGATGTAGAATCTAAAATG
>RFSD01000120.1 GCA_009924165.1 Chitinophagia bacterium
GCAGCAGACTTAGGACATTATGTGGCAGACTTGCACGTGCCTTTGCATACAACGATCAACTATGACGGACAATTAACAGGACAAAAAGGATTGCACCATCGCATTATAAGGACCCCATCCCCATTTAATTAAACTATCCTTGCCATATTTTTTTACTGCAGCTTCCCATTCAAATGGCATGTCATTTGCTGCATTTGGACCATATGCTTCTAAGTCAATAAAGTGCTTGGTATCTTCTGTTTTATCCTTATTTCTTCTGATGTCTGGTCGAGGCGCATTTGCCACTAAATTATCCATATCTGTGTAGAAAAAACTACGCATTGGTTCTGGTAAATTATAAACTGCAATTTGGTGGATCGTACGGTGTACAAGGAATCCCCAACTTGAAAGACCCACTAAGGCTACTAATAAAAAAACATTGAGCACCGATTTTTTTGAGCACATAATCTAAATATTTTGACAAATATAACCCAATATCCCGAGCATACATTCGCTTAACGTCATAATTGCCCGTTCGTAATAAATGAGGCCTTGGAATTTCTAAAATCAGTATAACTTTGTTTCAAATTCAATTTCATGGAGCCATTATTAAGTTTATCTCATTTGGTGAAACATTATGCCACACAAAAAGCGGTGGATGATATAAGTTTCGATATTCAAAAAGGCAGCATTTTTGGCCTACTCGGGCCCAATGGTGCAGGTAAAACCACCTTGCTAAGAATGATCACGGGTATTTTTTATCCAGACGGCGGAACCATCCAATTAGATGGCAAACATTTTGATCCATTATTAGATATTCGTGATATTGGATATATGCCAGAAGAAAGAGGGCTTTATAAAAAGATGAAAATTGGGGAACAAGCTTTGTACTTGGCCCAACTTAGAGGTTTATCCAAAGCAGACGCCATGGAGAAAATCAAATACTGGTTTGAGAAATTTGAAATGCAGAGCTGGTGGAACAAAAAAGTGGAAGATTTAAGTAAGGACCCATTGAATGCCAACTTAATTAAGGATGAGATTTATAATTTAGCAAAAAATGGTGCCACGATTATTTTTAGTACACATCGTATGGAACAGGTAGAAGAAATTTGCGACCATATTGTTTTAGTAAATTTAGGAAAGAAGATTTTAGACGGCACTGTGTCGGAGATTAAGCAACAATTTAAAGAATACATCTTTGCGATTGAAACAAGTCATCCTGAATTGATCAAAGACAATGCCTTGTTCAGTATTATTGAAAGAGCAGATAAAAATCCAAACAAGATTTTGGTCAAATTAAGTCATGCTGTTGCATCCAATGAAGTTTTAAAGTATTTAATTGAGCAGCAAATACCAGTTGTAAGCTACAATGAAGTACTACCTAGCTTAAACGACATTTTCATACAATTGGTAGAAGATACCCACGCAAAAGCAAGGGCTTTTCAAAACATTTAAACACAGTTCATACTAAAAAATATTTTATGCATAAGATTTGGATCATCATACAAAGAGAATACACAAGCAGGGTAAAAAATAAACGTTTTTTAATGGTCACTTTTTTAGTGCCATTATTAATGGTAGGATTGATAGTAGGGTCTGCCTATTTTTCGTTTAAAGGCACCGAGGAACGCAAAATAGCAGTCGTCGATCCAAATGGTTTTTTTAAGGATAAATTAAAAAATAGTAAGCAGCTTAAATTTGAATTCCCAAAAGATGTGGATACTAGCAACTATCAAGCAAAAGGATACTCTGATATTTTACTTATGCCTTTATTTGAAGAAGATAAAAAAGCAGATTATATCTTAAGGTCTAAAAAATCGATGGGCTTTAGTTTACAAGAAAGCATCAGTAGAAAAATCAATGCTGCCATTGAAGATCAAATGCTAGAAAAAGCAGGTATCCAACAAAGTATTTTAGATTCTATCCATCAATCTGCGCAAATAGCAGAATTAAAGGCATATGAAGATGAAGGTAAAAGTAGTAAAGAAAGCAATGCGGCATTAGCAATGGGCATAGGCTATGCAAGCGGTTTACTGATTTATATTACCATGTTTATTTATGGCACTATGGTACTGCGTGGTGTGATGGAAGAAAAAACAAGTCGTATTGCCGAAGTGATTGTAAGCAGTGTAAAACCATTTGAACTCATGCTTGGTAAGATCATTGGCATTGGTGCGGTTGGATTGACGCAGTTTTTAATGTGGATTATTGTGGTTGTTACTTTTACTGGGGTAGGTATGAGTTTATTACCAGCAGACATGCAAAATCAATTGCAACAATTACAAGAGTCTGGTGGACAAATGGGTGCGGCAGGAATGGCACAGGCAAGTGAATCTGCAAAAAATATTTATGCATTCCAACATGTGCTATCTACGACCAATTGGCCATTGATTATTGGACTCTTCTTATTTTATTTCTTAGGTGGTTTCTTATTTTATGCTTCTTTGTTTGCAGCAGTTGGTAGTGTAGTGAATGAAGACCCACAGGACGCACAAAGTTTAATGTTCCCTATTACCATGCCGATTATCTTCTCTTATATCATTACCAATGTAGTGATACAAAATCCAAATACCCCTATGGCTTTTTGGGCGAGTGTGATTCCATTTAGTTCACCAATGGTCATGATGGCAAGAGTTTCCTACGGTGTGCCAACTACTGTCCCTTATTGGGAACTAGCATTGAGTATGGTTACACTAATTGGTGGATTCTTATTAACGACTTGGTTAAGTGCTAAAATTTACAGAACGGGTATTTTAATGTATGGTAAAAAAGTCACCTGGAAGGAAATGATCAAATGGGCATTCGCAAAATCGTAAATTTTGTGAAATATTTTCCCAATTCGCAAAATCGTAGATTAAAGTGCAATACGGATATTCACCCCTGCCCTAGTATTGGTAATTGGAGGTGCAGATGAAATATATGGAGTTGCTCTTCTTTGATCAAAGAAGAATCTTAAATTGATTTTACTACTCAGTATATAATCTACGGATGGCTGTAATGTAATTTCCTTTTGTCCTCCAGTACCATAAGCGTTGGATTGATCCAATCTGCTATTGCTATTGAACACATCACGCACAGCAACATCCAATCTTAAGGTTAAGTCGTTGGCCAATCGATTATTATTTAAACCAGGGATTCTAAATGGTAATTTTAAACCTCTTTTACGGTAACTCGTTCCAATCACCCACTCCGTACTATTATTCTCACTCAATTGATAATCTACTAAACTCAATGCCAATAAACGGCTCTTTTTATATTCAAAACGGATAGACCATTGTGAGACTGTAGTAATATTTAATCCTATCAATGGCTCCATTCTTTCACTGATGGTCACATTGGGAATTAAAAAATAAGGTACAAAATTACCACTTACAGTATCTAAGAAAGATGGTGCACTTAAACGATTGATATCCGCATATTGTAATGAACTATTGAAACTATTCATAGATAAGCTACCATTATAGCCATGCGTTAAAGAGATATTGGAAAATAAATTAGATAAGCCAGGTATATTAGCCAATCCATTGTATAATAAATTCCAGTTAGGCATCGGTATCATACCAGAGAAAGGGTTGGAACGAATACTTGAATTATTCTGATTCAACAAGGATACTTTTTTAGGATCCTTCCCAGTGTATGCGGCTATAAACGAAGGAATCAATACATCTTGGGCATACCTGCCATAACCAATCGCATAGCCATTAGGATCTTTTTTTTGATCCCAATAAGGATTCAATGCCGCAACCCTATTTGAAATAATTGATCTATAATTTTCGAAGTTTTTAAACTGTGTGGAAATTATATTTGGATCTTGTTTATCAAAGAATGTTCTTAATGCAACATAACTAATATTGAATCCTCCTGCAGATAACGGATTATTATGTGAGCGATAGCCATTCATATTTGCAGTTGTATCCTTAAAGAGTTCAGAATATTCCTTTGTGAATGTTTTATCAAATTTCAGGTCGATGATAAATGTTTTAATTGGCTCAATCATCACTCTTGCACTCAGTCTTTGATCAAAACCTTGACGAAATAACATGTTGAAATTAGCGTCCTTAGTAAGTAAGCCTTTTCGTTCTAGCCCATTTAACCAATTACTATCTGGCTGTTTACCCATGGCATAATCAAAACCAGGAGCAAATCCATTGAAATCTTTATCTATAAACTGCACGCCTGACATAAAGCCTGGCAAACGACTATTGTAATTTTCTGCATAATCTAAAGAAGCATTTTGAACCATGGTTAATAAGCTTACTATAGATTTTACAGGACTAGGAATATTCAACACTTCATTCGCCTTTAGCACCCTTAAAGCAATGCGTTCTTGTTTCCTTGCTTCCTTCCATTTTTTATAAGCCGAATCTCTAGCCTTACCTGTAAGTCCGTTTAGTGCATCTTGCTTTTTAATGATCAACTGATTCGATAAAGGATTGGACTGGCTCGGAGTAGGTTTTGCATCAGATAAAGCAGATCGAATGAATTTTGATTTATTGTAAAAACTATTAAAATTGAATTGTGCATTCACTTGATGTGAAAGGGTATTTTCTATTGTATTACCTAAAGAGGTAAACAATCTGCTTGCACCAACCCAATTGTAATTGGTAGAGACATTATAGCTTGCCAAAATCCAATCTGTTAATGGAAGTTTACTAATTGGTAAATCATAACGTAATGTAAATCGCTGATTATACAATGTATTACGCCCTCCCTTTAACAACATTCTTGTTAAGGAATCTTTTTTCTGCTTAGTATCAATAAGACCATCAGGTTCATCTATTCTTGAATTCAAATTGGAAACCAAATCCAAATTCATAGATCTGGTAATTGGCCAACGAAGATTAAATATTCTACCCATGGTGAAATATTTATCATAAGTGGTTTCTACTTTATCTGTGGTACCATCAAATGAATTAACAATCCTTGGCGTATATACCCCAAATTGGCGATCAAAAATAGTACGATAGCTAATTAAACTTGGTGCCGGAGAGAAATTAAAATCTTTTATGAAAGAGGCCCAAGGTGATTTAGTCTTGATTAATTTTG
>RFSD01000013.1 GCA_009924165.1 Chitinophagia bacterium
GGAACAAGAAGATATTTAGATCAAGATAAATCTACTAGTACAATCGGTTTTAGATGTGCCATTTCTGCTTTTGGAATGGATACACCAGATGCAAAGGAAGAACAACCTAATTTATGGCAGAAAATTAAAAATATCTTTTAATGAATTTACGCATAGGTTCAGGTATTGATTTTCATCAATTAGTAGAAGGTAGAGATTTATGGATTGGAGGCATTCTTATTCCACACCACAAAGGGGCTTTAGGACATAGCGATGCTGATGTATTACTTCACGCAATTTGCGATGCCCTTTTAGGTGCATTAAGCTTAGGCGATATCGGCACACACTTTCCTGATACAGATAATGCATTTAAGAATATTGATAGTAAAATTTTATTACAAAGAACCTACGATTTAATCACTGCAGAAGGCTATCAAATTGTCAATATAGATGCGACGCTTTGTTTAGAAGCACCAAAAATTAAACCTTATGTAAACGCCATGCAGGATTGTATTGCATCCATTTTACATATTGGCAATAAAGACATTTCTATCAAAGCAACTACGACAGAGACCATGGGTTTTACAGGAAGAGAAGAAGGGCTTGTAGCAACTGCTACATGTTTATTGATGGCAAAAAGCTAAATTAAATTGCTATGAAGCTTGGATCAATCGAAGATTTATATTCCATTTACACCACACATCCATCTGTCGTTACAGATACAAGAAAGCTTAAATCAGGGGATTTATATTTCGCATTAAAAGGCCCTAATTTCAATGGGAATGTTTTTGCAATAGCGGCATTAGAAGCTGGAGCTGCTTATGCTATTGTGGATGAGGAAATTCCAAACAGTTCGGCGATTCAAGACAGCATCATCTTTGTAGAGGATGTATTAACTACACTTCAAGCATTAGCAAAATACCATCGTCAACAATTCAATATTCCATTCATAGCCATTACTGGTAGCAATGGAAAAACAACGACAAAAGAATTAGTCTACGCAGTTTTAGCAAGTCATTTCAAAACTTATACCACGCAAGGAAATTTAAACAACCATATTGGTGTTCCACTAACTTTATTAAGCATCCCTAAAGATGCAGACATGGCAGTAATCGAAATGGGTGCCAATCATATACATGAAATAGAAAGCTATTGTGCCTATACCCTTCCTACACATGGTATGATCACCAATTGCGGTAAAGCGCATTTAGAAGGATTTGGTTCTGAAGCGGGTGTAAAGAAAGGCAAGGGCGAGTTGTTTGATTTTTTAAGTACACACAATGGAACTGCATTTGTCATGGAAGACTATGACTATCTGCAAACCATGTCTCATAAGATTCCTCATATCATTGGTTATGGACAATACAATGGACAAATTCAAGGAGAGGCAATTGATCATGATGGGATGTTGACTGTCAAAATAAATAAAGGGATTGAAATTGATTCCATATTTACACATTTAGTGGGAAATTATAATCTACCTAATGTACTTGCAGCTGTTGCAATTGGACAACATTTTAAAGTACCCAATGAAAAAATAAAATCAGCGATTGAACATTATATCCCAACCAACAGTCGTTCACAATTATTGAAATGGAAAAATAACGAAGTGATTTTAGATGCTTACAATGCAAACCCTTCGAGTATGAAATTAGCAGTGGACAATTTTGCTAAAATGAACAAAGAACATAAAATTGTTTGTTTGGGCGGGATGAGAGAATTAGGCACCGACACTTTAATGGAACATCAATTATTAATTGATCAATTGAAACAAACAAATTGGGAAAATGTATTGCTTGTAGGATCAGAGTTTAAGCCATGTGATCATAACTACCTATATTTTGATACAGCGATTGAAGCTAAGGCCTGGTTGCATGCACAAACATTAAAGGACTATACCATACTCATTAAAGGTTCTAGAGGAATACAAATGGAGCAATTGATAGCTCCTTAATTTTCGGTATCTTTGCGGTATGAAAAATAGTTACCTATTCAGCACAATCACCAATAAGTGTCCTAGATGTCGAGAAGGTAAACTGTTCACTAGTTCTAATCCCTACGATTTATCCAATATCACAAAAATGCATGATTACTGTCCAGTATGTGGTCAGCCAACTGAAATCGAAGTAGGATTTTATTATGGGACTGGTTATGTAAGTTATGCATTGACTGTGGCTTATTTTGTTACTATGTTTGTTGCATGGAAAGTATTAATTGGCATGTCATGGGAATTAGATGACAACAGAATGTTTTACTGGTTAGGTACGACTATATTTTTATTGATTTTAATACAACCTATTTTAATGCGCCTATCTCGTTCTATTTGGTTAGGCTGGTTTGTTTCTTATAATAAGAATTGGAAAAATGAGCCATTGGAATACAACGAGAGAATGGATGAGCACATGAAGGAGATGTAAATTTCTCTTTTACCAAAGCCTTTTGGATTGACGGCTGCGTTTTACTTCGCCGTCATCCATATGTTCACTTTTACCAAAGCCTTTTGGATTGACGGCTGCGTTTTAGCATTCTTTTGGCTTTTTTCATACGCCCATGCTTACAAGAGCGAGCTCTTGACGCCTGATCGTACGAAAAAAGCCTGTCACTTTTGTGACAGGCTTTGCAGAGAGGAAGGGATTCGAACCCCCGATACGTTGCCGTATACACGCTTTCCAAGCGTGCTCCTTAAACCACTCGGACACCTCTCTTTGAGGATTGCAAATGTAAAATAAATTATTGGTTTTTTAGAGATTACTACAACCCAAACAGTTTCTCGGCATTGCTAGTCGTAATGGCAGCAATCTCATGCAAAGGCAAGGATTTAATCTCTGCTAATTTCTTAGCCACTTCAATCATATAAGCAGGCTCATTGGTTTTGCCTCTGTATGGTACCGGCGCTAAGTAAGGCGCATCGGTTTCTAGTACTATGTATTCCATAGAAATGTCTTTAACCGCTTCTGCAACACCTGCATTTTTATAAGTAAGTACCCCGCCCAATCCTAAATGAAATCCCATGCCAATAATTTGTTCTGCCGATTCTTTGCTACCACTAAAACAATGAAATACACCACGTAATCCTTTTTTTGCAAAAGGCTTTACTGCTTCAATGGTTTCCCCCATTGCGTTTCTTGTATGAATTGCAATTGGTAATTGTAAGTCAAGCGCCCACTGCATTTGTGTTTCAAAAACAATATGTTGTTCTTTGGCAAATGTTTTATCCCAATAAAAATCTAACCCAATCTCACCAATCGCAATGAATTTTCTTTTCCCTATCCATTCTTCCACCAATTTTAATTCTTCTTTATGATTTTCTTTCACATAACATGGATGCAAACCCATCATGGCAATACATTGCTCGGGAAATTGCTGTTCTACTTTTAACATGGCTTCCAAAGTACTGCTATCAATTGCAGGCATGATTATTTTATTGATCCCAACAGCTACTGCATTTTTCATGATCAAATTAAGATCTGACGTCAATTCCTCGGCATAAATATGTGCGTGCGTATCAACAAAATGCATGATCAACTAGTTTAAGGCACAAAAAAAGCACTTTTTTAATGAAGAACATACTAAAAGACATTATTTATGCGTTTAAGAATCAAATTACTAACCCATCCCTTCTTTGGATGTAAACTTTGTTTTTTATAGGGTACGGATTATACAGGCCGAGGTTTCTACCTTGGCCTTTTTTATAACGTTAATTAAGTTTTTATAAAGCCTTAAATTGATACCCTTGTTTACTAAAATGTGACAATACTTTTGGTAAAGCAACCCTCAATCTATCCATCGCTTTAGCACTATCATGAAAAACAATGATGGACCCTGGTCCGGCATGTTGAATCACATTTTGGGCGCACTGATCACCTGAAATAGAGGTATCAAAATCTCCGCTCAATACATCCCACATAATAATGTCTTTTGGCAAACTAGGATCTGAACGCAATGCTTTGATTTGTGCAAAACGGATTTTCCCGTAAGGCGGTCTAAATAAATGAGAGTTGATCGATTTAGTTGCTGCCTGAATGTCCTCAATATAATCATCGATATTATTTTTCCAACCATTCATATGATTTTGAGTATGGTTGCCCACCGAATGATTTGCTTCAATTAAAGTAGCATAGATTTCGGGATATAATTGAACGTTTTTACCAATACAAAAAAAGCTTGCTTTGGCATTAAAAATTGCCAATTGTTCTAAAACAAATTGGGTAGCTTCTGGATGCGGACCATCATCGAAACTTAAATAAAGCACCCTGTCTTGGTTGGGCTTGCGCCAAATACAAGACCTATAAATAAGCCTCAGCCAAAAAGGTGTTTTAATAAAATACATACTCCAAAGATAAATGGTTCTTTTGCCCGTTTGCAACTTATCTTTGTAAAAATAAACTGTTCATGGAAAATTCGGCTGATCAACAGGTTAGAGTAAGGTTCGCACCCTCTCCCACTGGTGGTTTACACTTAGGTGGAGTACGTACTGTTTTATTTAATTATTTATTCGCAAAAAAATACAATGGTCAATTCATTTTAAGAATTGAAGATACTGATCAGTCTCGTTTTGTACCAGGCGCTGAGCAATATATTTTAGACACCCTTGCATGGTGTGGATTAAGTCCGGACGAAAGCCCTATCCATGGTGGCGCTTATGGTCCTTACAGGCAAAGCGAAAGAAAGCCAATGTACAAACAATATGCATCTCAATTAATCGAACAAGGTAATGCATATTATGCATTTGATAGTGCAGATGAATTAGATGCAAAAAGAAAAGAGATTCCTAATTTTCAATACAATCGTGCTACCAGAGCTAGCATGAAAAACTCTTTGAGTTTGCCAACTTCAGAAGTGACCCGTTTACTGAACGAAAACACCCCTTATGTTGTGCGTATTAATATGCCAGACAATGAAGAACTCGTTTTTGAAGATTTAATCCGTGGCGAAGTAAAATTTGACACAAGTATGGTGGATGATAAAGTGTTATTGAAAGCAGACGGCATGCCGACTTATCATTTAGCAGTGGTGGTAGATGATTTTTTAATGAAAATTACCCACGCATTTAGAGGCGAAGAATGGTTGCCAAGTGCGCCTGTACATATTTTAGTTTGGAAAAATTTATTCGGCTTGGATCAAATGCCTAAATGGGCACATCTTCCATTAATTTTAAAGCCAGACGGGAATGGCAAACTAAGTAAGCGTGATGGAGACCGTTTAGGCTTCCCTGTTTTTGCAATGGACTGGACAGATCCAAACACCAAAGAATCAACCATTGGATTTAAGGAAAGAGGCTTCTTGCCAGAAGCATTTGTTAACTTATTAGCCATGTTGGGATGGAATGATGGGACTGATCAGGAATTATTTTCCTTAACAACTTTAATCGAAAAATTTAGTTTGGAGAGAGTGCATAAAGGGGGTGCAAAATTTGATTACGAAAAAGCAAAATGGTTTAACCAAGAATGGATTAAACAAGCAGACAATACTTATTTAGCAAGTTTAGTTGCACCTTATTTTGATGCAGCTAAAATTCAAATTCATGAAGCAAGTTATTTAGTAAAAGTGATTGGTCTTGTGAAAGAACGTTGTCAGTTATTAACCGACTTCATTCCTCAATCCTCTTTTTTCTTTGCTGCTCCAACCGAAATAGATACGGCATCCATCCTACCAAAATGGGAAGAGAAGAAGCACTGCTTCTTCGATGAACTAGCAAAATTATATCTAGCAGATTATGAACAAGGGCAAAAAATGAAATCGTCAACTGAACTAGAAGCCCATTTTAAAACATTAGCTGTTGAACAAGGCCTTAAGCCAGGTGATTTAATGTTGCCTTTTAGGATCATGCTCGTTGGCGGTAAATTTGGCCCAGGCGTTTTTGATATAGTCGCCAATATTGAGACACAAGATGCAGCAAAACGTATTCAATACTGTATAGATTTGTTGTCAAAAAATTAATGTAAATTGTAGTAGATGCAAACAGATAGACCCATAAGAGTATTGGTAGCCAAAGTTGGTTTAGATGGCCATGATCGTGGCGCTAAAGTAATTGCCACTGCATTAAGAGATGCAGGCATGGAGGTGATCTACACTGGACTTAGACAAAGCCCCGAGATGGTTGTTCAAGCAGCCTTGCAGGAAGATGTGGACGCCATTGGTATTAGTATTTTATCTGGCGCGCATATGACCGTATTTCCTAAAGTGTATCAATTGATGGTTGAAAAAGGATTAAAAGATGTCTTACTAACTGGTGGTGGAATCATTCCAGAAGAAGACAATAAAGCTTTACAAGACATGGGTATCGGTCATTTATTTGCGCCGGGCACCAATACAACTGATATTGCAACCTACATTAAAAAATGGGTTGCTGAAAATAGAAAGTTCTAATCGTTTATTTTTTTATTTCATCCAATAAATCAAGCACTATGTCATTTCAAACTTTGTTTACAAAAATGGAGGATCACACTTTGATCATAACCATCAATCGACCAGAGAAATTAAATGCATTGAACCAACAAGTGATGCATGACTTAGATGCTGTATTTGATCGAGTGTATAAATTTCCAGAGATTAAATCTGTGGTCATTACAGGCGCAGGACTTAAAAGTTTTGTAGCTGGTGCAGATATCAAAGAATTTGAAGCATTATCAAAAGAAGAAGCAACTGCTTTAGCAAAAAGAGGTCAGGATGTATTTTTTAAAATAGAAAACTCACCAAAACCCGTGATTGCCTGCGTGAATGGATTTGCTTTAGGTGGTGGATGTGAATTAGCTATGAGTTGTCATTTTATCATTGCTTCAGAGAATGCCATTTTTGGACAGCCCGAGGTCAACTTAGGCATTATGGTGGGCTATGGTGGTTCTCAGAGATTGACCCAGAAATTAGGTAAAGCTAGGGCCATGGAGTTAGTGATTACAGGTAACAATATCAATGCCCAACAAGCCTTGCAATATGGTTTGGTGAACTACATCGTTCCTCAAACCGAAATATTAGATAAAGCGTTTTCTTTACTTGCAGCTGCGCATACTAAGGCCCCATTGGCTATCGCTAATTCTATCAAAGCTGTGAATGCAGCCTGGGATGAATCTGTCAATGGTTTTGAGGTGGAAGCCGATCTTTTTGGGGATTGCTTTATCACTGCAGATTGCAAGGAAGGTATTCAAGCCTTTATTGAAAAAAGAAAACCTCATTTTACAGGGCATTAATCCCCTTATTTGTTCGAATTAAATCGGCCCAACTGACCCAATTTTATAATTGCTGTCTTAACTTTGCGGTAATAAAACTGCAAGTATGGAATACAGAATTGAGAAAGACACGATGGGTGAAGTAAACGTACCCGCTCATGTTTATTGGGGTGCTCAAACACAAAGAAGTATCGAGAATTTTAAAATTGCGCAGGACATCAACAGGATGCCTAAAGAAATCATTAAAGCATTTGCCTATTTAAAGAAAGCAGCTGCCTTAACTAATTTTGATGCAGGTATTTTACCAAAAGAAAAATGTGATTTAATTGGTCAAGTATGTGATGAAATTCTTGCAGGAATATTAGACGACCAATTTCCTTTAGTGGTTTGGCAAACAGGTAGTGGTACACAAAGTAATATGAATGTGAACGAAGTGATTGCTTATCGCGGTCATGTACTTCAAGGTGGTAGTTTAAATGATAAAGAGAAATTTTTACATCCAAATGATGACGTGAATAAATCACAGTCTTCCAATGATACTTTCCCAACTGCAATGCATATTGCTGCTTACCAAATTTTAAAGGAAGTAACCATTCCTGGTATTACTACACTAAAAAATACCTTGGATGCTAAGAGTGCAGCTTATATGCACATAGTTAAAATAGGTCGTACCCATTTTATGGATGCGACACCTTTGACATTAGGACAGGAAATTAGTGGTTATGCAAGTCAATTAAAACATGGATTAAAAGCCATACAAAATACATTAGCGCATTTAAGTGAATTAGCATTAGGTGGAACTGCTGTTGGAACAGGTATCAATACACCAAAAGGTTATTCAGAAAACGTAGCGAAGCATATTGCACAACTAACAGGAATGCCATTTGTGACTGCTGAAAATAAATTTGAAGCATTGGCGGCACATGACGCCATTGTCGAAGCACATGGTGCATTAAAAACGGTGGCAGTGAGCTTAATGAAGATTGCGAACGATGTGCGTATGTTGTCTTCTGGACCTCGTTCTGGTATTGGTGAAATATTCATCCCAGACAACGAACCAGGATCTTCTATTATGCCTGGTAAAGTAAATCCAACGCAGTCAGAAGCTTTGACAATGATTGCGGCTCAAGTAATGGGAAATGATGTAGCCATCAATGTAGGTGGATCGATGGGGCATTTTGAATTGAATGTATTTAAGCCAGTGATGATTTATAATTTCTTACACAGTGCAAGATTAATTGGAGATGGATGCGTAAGCTTCAATGATAAATGTGCTATTGGCATCGAACCAATCGAAGCAAATATCAATAAGCATGTAAATAATAGTTTGATGTTAGTGACTTCTTTGAATACGAAGATTGGCTATTATAAATCTGCAGAGATTGCACAAAAAGCACATAAAGAAGGTACTACATTGAAAGAAATGGCTGTGAAATTAGGATATGTTACCCCTGAAGAATTCGACGCCTGGGTGATTCCTAAAGATATGGTAGGATTGTAGAGAAAAGAATTTGAATCTATAAATATAGTGGTAGAAAATATACTATTCCGTAGCGAACGTTTTTAATGAGCCAAGGAATAGGTATATTTTCTACCACTTTTCTTTTTATAAAAATCTTAGTGTACTCTTTCTCCGTTAGAATAGGTCTTTAATACTTTAATATTCAGGATACTATCAATTGGTACTTTCATTAAGTCTTTATCGAGTAGGATAAAGTCCGCTTTCTTACCAACTTCAATAGAACCTACTTGCTTCTCCATGCGGTTGGCTTTAGCTGCCCAAATCGTCATACCACGAATAGTTTGCTCGCGTGTCAATGCATTCTCCATTTGGAATCCACCTGCTGGAAATCCTTTGGCATCCTGTCTTGCCACTGCTGCTAAAAATGTTTTAAATGGATTGATTTCTTCTACAGGGAAATCTGTACCCAATGGCAACCATCCATTCTGCTTGAGTAATTGTTGGAATGCATAACCACTTTTTAAGCGCTCAGCACCTAATCTTTCTCCAGCCCAATACATATCACTTGTAGCATGTGTTGGTTGCACCGATGGAATGATACTATACTTGCCAAAATAATCGAAATCTGCTGGATTTAAAATTTGTGCATGTTCAATGCGCCATCTCTTATCGTTCTTTCCTTTTAAATATTTTTCATACACTTTTAATACTACTCTATTTGCACTATCTCCAATCGCATGGGTACACATTTGAAAATCAGTATTGATTAATTTGGCTGCCACTGAATCAAAATGTGCTTGACTGCTTAATAAGAATCCTCCCCAGCCTGGCTTATCAGAATAATGCGCAATCAATGCTGCACCTCTTGAGCCAAGCGCTCCATCACCATATACTTTTACCCCTTTTACCATTAAACGATCTGTGACATATCCACCACTTGTAAAATAAGAAGAGGTATAAGAACTTGGTTTATCACTTAACATTACATACAAACGCATTTTTAAATCATTACTTTTCTGCAATGCATCAATCATATCAATATCATTTGGATTTAACCCACAATCTGTGATGGTAGTTAATCCTGTTGCAAAACAATTTTTTTGTGCTGCTGTCAACCAATTTTTATAATCCTCTTTGGTCGCTGCTGGCACATTTCTTTCTACCACACCCACAGCATTGTCAATTAATAAGCCAGTCAATTTCCCATTTGCTACCACAAAGTCGCCACCTTCCATTGTTTGACCCACCTGCACTCCAGCTATAGTTAATGCTTTTTCATTCGCAATACTCGCATGCCCATCCACACGCTCTAATAAGACGGGACGGTCTGGAAACAACGCATTTAGTTCAGCATTGGTAGGGAATGCTTTTCCAGGAAATCTATTTTGATCCCATCCTCTTCCACGAATCCATCCATTACCTGGATGCTTTGCTACAAAGTCTTGCACTCTTTGCAATACTTCTTCCCATGAATTTGCAAACATTAAATCAACAGCATATAAAGACTGACCATAACCAAGAAAGTGTGCATGCCCATCAATAAATCCTGGATAAACAGTGGCACCTTTTGCATCCACTACGCTATCTGCTTGATATGTTTTTAGAATTTCATCATTGGTACCTACCGCCACAATCTTACCATCCTGCACCGCCATGGCTTCAGCCACTGCAAAGGATTCATTGACAGTGTAGATTTGTGCATGGTGCACCACTAAGTCCACTCTTTGATTAATACATGAACTGAATAACACAATTATGGCAACCGCAACTAATTGACGCATGGGATTTAATTTAGAAAATAAAAATAAGGAAATAAAACTAGTTCAACAATTCGCAAGGCTTAAGTCCTGTGTGTTTTTTGAAAGCCGCAGAGAAATGAGAGATAGAAGAGTAACCTAATAAAGCAGATACATCGGTCACACTCAAGGATTTTTCGTACAATAAATATTTAGCATGTTCCATTCTTTGCTGTTGATAAAAGTCAAAAATAGTAGTGCCAAAAACCTCCTTAAACCCTTTCTTTAAATAGCATTCGTTCATAGCTACTTTACGGCTTAATTCCTTGATAGTAATAGGATCTCCAATATGTTGTAATAAAATTTCTCTTGCTAAATAGATGCTTTCTTTGCCACGGTCGTCTGATAAGAATTTACAAGTAAAGCCTTCTTCTTTTTCGTCCACAATGCATTCTAAACTGAATAAAAGTAGTTCGTGAATTTTTGCATTGATAAAAATATTCTCTAGCGACCCAGTATAACTATAGTTTAATAAAGAATCCAGTGTGCCTCGCTTACGCATACACAATGGAAATGTTTTAACAAAAGCATTGGGATGTTTGAAAGCCAGAACCTCATCCTTACGGTTATTCAATTTTACATTATGTACGAATTGATGCAAGAAGGTAGAAGTAAAATGAAAAGAGAAAACATCCACTGTTCTTAATGGACCTGAACAATCTTCTGTTGGCAATTGACTGCAATTACCACATAATTTATTTTCACAATAACGATTACCCGAAATACAAAATCTTAACTCCAAAAAATTGTCCGTTGGTCGTTTTGCATTGTAATGATAAATGAACATCCCGGTATCTTCTAATTCTGCAGGTGCCTGGGAATAATAACGATGTATCTTATACTGTGTAGAGCCAGGAATTAACTGTTCTTTTTGGTACAACAAAGCCATGCCAGCAAAGCCATTGGGCTGGTTTACTTGTTTTAATATGTCGTTGGCTACCATCATTGAACAGCAAATTTAAACTATAAACAACAAATGGAATAAAAAGGTTCAAATAATGACTATAAAATGACGCAAAATAAGCACCAAATTTTAATCCTTAATTTAAAATCATAGTTGCCAAATCGATCTGATTATAAAATCGATTTTAAGGCCATTTTTAGCCTCATTTTTAGACGCTGTGTTATGAACTAAATCTTTTTAATGGGGATAAATATAGGGGCTTAAATACGACTTAAAAGAAGTTATTTTTCTTAAATTTGTTTGCGTTTAAAACGACCTATAAAACAAAAAATTCGCAGAGATTATGTCAGAAGATTTACAACACCCAGATTCGGCCGAAAACAAGAACTATGGGGCCGATAGTATCCAGGTATTAGAAGGATTAGAAGCCGTAAGAAAACGCCCTGCCATGTATATTGGCGATGTGGGTATGAAAGGTTTACACCACTTAGTATATGAGGTTGTAGACAACTCAATTGATGAAGCACTAGCTGGCTATTGTTCTCATATCGAAGTCACCATTCATACAGATAATTCAATCAGCGTTCAGGACAATGGTCGCGGTATCCCAACTGCGATGCATAGCAAAGAAAAAAAGTCTGCATTAGAAGTGGTTATGACTGTTTTACACGCTGGTGGTAAATTTGATAAAAATACCTATAAAGTATCTGGTGGATTACACGGTGTGGGTGTAAGTTGTGTGAACGCATTGAGTACAAAACTATTAGTGACTGTTGAACGTGAAGGCAAAATATTTGAGCAAGAATACTGTATTGGTGTACCTAAGTATGCAGTAAGAGAAGCCGGGACAAGCGATAAAACTGGCACTAGAGTGCATTTCTGGCCTGATCACACTATTTTCCAAGAAACAGTTTACCGCAAAGAAATCTTAGAAGGTCGTTTGCGTGAATTGTCCTATTTGAATAAGCGCATTAGTATTACATTAACCGATTTAAGAGAATTGGATGATGCAGGTGCACCTTATGTGAATCATTTTTACAGCGAAGGTGGTATCATCGAGTTTGTACAAATGTTGGATAAGAATGGTAACAGAAATCCAATCATTGCAGCACCTTTATATGTAGAAGGATTAGACGAAGCATCAAATGTGATGGTAGAAGTCGCATTGACTTACAATGACGATTTTAAAGAAAATATTTTTTCCTATGTAAATAATATCAACACCATTGAAGGTGGTACACATGTAACAGGTTTTAGAACTGCTTTAACGCGTGTATTCAAAAGCTATGGTGATAAGGAAGGTTTATTTGAAAAAGCAAAAGTCACTGTAGAAGGAGATGACTTTAGAGAAGGTTTGAGTGCAATCATTTCTGTGAAAGTACCTGAGCCTCAATTTGAAGGTCAAACAAAAACCAAATTAGGTAATAGTGAAGTAAGTGGTGTGGTGCAAACCACAGTAGCTCGTGCACTTGAAGCTTATTTAGAAGAGAACCCAAAAGAAGCAAAATATGTCATCTCTAAAATTGTACTTGCTGCCCAAGCCCGCGTAGCCGCTAAGAAAGCACGTGATATGGTACAAAGAAAGACAGTGCTTTCTGGTGGTGGTTTACCTGGTAAATTAGCGGACTGTTCTGAGCGTGATCCTGAAAGATGTGAGTTATACCTTGTCGAAGGAGACTCTGCAGGTGGAACTGCTAAACAAGGTCGTGAAAGATCTTATCAGGCGATCCTTCCTTTGCGTGGTAAAATCTTGAATGTAGAAAAAGCAATGGAACATAAAATTTATGAAAATGAGGAGATTAGAAATATGTATACTGCATTAGGAGTAACAGTGGGGACACCTGAAGATCCTAAAGCATTGAATATTGCAAAATTGCGTTATCATAAATTAATCATTATGACCGATGCCGATGTGGATGGATCGCATATAGCCACATTGATTCTTACATTTATCTTTAGGTATATGAAAGAATTAGTTCAAAATGGTTATGTCTATATTGCACAACCTCCATTGTATTTAGTGAAGAAAGGAAAGGACCAAGAATATGCCTATAGTGATGAGCAAAGAAAAGCATTGATTGAGAAATTAGGAGGTGGTAATGATAGTTCTGTAACAATTCAAAGATATAAGGGTCTGGGTGAAATGAACGCAGATCAATTATGGGAAACGACCATGGATCCAAACAGAAGAACATTGAAGCAAGTGACCATTGATAGCGCTGCTGAAGCCGATAGAATCTTTAGCATGTTGATGGGTGATGAAGTGGCTCCTAGAAGGGAATTCATTGAATCTCACGCGAAATATGCGAAAATTGACGTTTAAGGGCCTCAATTAGGGGGAATTTATGAACATTTAACAAAAAATCATATAATTCAAACCTTGGATATCAATAAATAAACTACTTTCAAGTAGCATTTTAAAAATTAAAATATATACAAAATGGACACTTCAAAAATGATCAAAGCATATTGCTTGAAAACAAAAGAAAAAAATGTGCCAATGATGGACGCTGTTATCACTAAAACTGCTAAAGGCGGTTATATGGCTGGCGGTCACGATGGTAAAGGAAATAAAATGGCAGCAATCATGAGCGAAACAAATGCTTTAAAAGCAATCGCTGATGGT
Organism: Chitinophagia bacterium; assembly: GCA_009924165.1. GTDB lineage: Bacteria > Bacteroidota > Bacteroidia > Chitinophagales > Chitinophagaceae > Sediminibacterium. The sequence continues at coordinate 13,934 of RFSD01000013.1, forward strand.
GTAGCTAAAAAAGGATTTTAGTTTATCTGCGAATAGCATAAACTTATAAAAAAAGCCTCTGAAAATTCAGAGGCTTTTTTTATGCTTCTACCACCGCAACGCCGTGGTGAATTTTTGTTAACGTAGCAAAGCAATGCTCCATACTCTTGATATCCTTAATGATCAAGATAAAAGTTTTGCCTACTTGCTTAAAATGCGCATTGTTCATTGCAGTTTGCGTATAGCTTAACAAGCCTTTAAAAATAGCACTTTCATAATAAGGGGAATCTGGTCGGTTGATAAAGAAGCACCTTAAGGTCTCGTCCTTCAATGTCATTTTTTCGAAACCTAGCGCAATCGCAAGACGTCTTGATTGAATGGTCGTGAACAGCGCAGCTACTTGTTTTGGCATTGGGCCAAAACGATCTATCAATTCCAGCTTTAAAATTTCTAATTCTGCATCATCAGCAGTCTGATCTAACCTTGTATACAATGAAAGTCTTTCCCCTATACTTTCTACATACCCATCTGGGATCATGATCTCTAAATCGGTATCAATCGTACAGTCTTGTACAAAATCATCCTGCTTACTAATTTCTTCTATAAATAAATCTTTGAAATCGGAACGTTTTAATTCTCGGACAGCTTCTGCTAATATTTTTTGGTACATTTCAAATCCAATCTCTGCCATAAATCCACTTTGCTCACCTCCTAATAAATTACCCGCACCTCGTATATCTAAATCACGCATTGCAATTTGAAAGCCAGAACCCAGCTCACTAAATTGTTCTAAAGTTTGTAAACGCTTGCGCGAATCATCTGGCAAAGTACTCATTGGCGGTGCCAATAAATAACAGAATGCTTTTTTATTACTTCTTCCTACCCTACCTCTTAATTGGTGTAAATCACTCAATCCAAATTGATGTGCATTATTGATAATGATGGTATTCACATTCGGAATATCTACCCCACTCTCCACGATGTTGGTACAAACCAATACATCGTACCTTCGTTCTATAAAATCAAATATTTTTTCTTCTAACTGATGCCCTTCTAATTGTCCATGAGCAAATCCAATGCTTAGATCAGGGCAAAGTTTTTGGATCATCGCACACATTTCGGCTAATCCCTGCACTCTATTGTGGATAAAAAATACTTGACCACCTCTTTCTGTTTCAAAGTAAATGGATTCTCTTATTAGATCTTCATGAAATACTTGCACCTCGGTATGGATTGGTTGTCTATTTGCTGGAGGTGTATTGATAATACTTAAATCCCTTGCGCCCATTAAACTAAAATGCAGGGTTCTTGGAATAGGCGTCGCTGTCAAAGTCAAGCAATCTACATTGGTCCTTAATGTCTTTAATTTTTCTTTATGTCCAACACCAAATTTTTGTTCCTCATCAATCACCATTAATCCAAGGTCTTTAAAATGTACTTCCTTCCCTAAAATACCATGTGTGCCTACTAAAATATCAATCTTGCCTTCCTTCACCTTGGCAATCGTTTCTTTTTTCTGTGAGGCAGATTTAAATCGGTTTAAGAAATCTATTTCGATTGGAAAATCTTTAAGTCTTTCCTTAAAGGTTTTAAAATGCTGAAATGCTAAAATGGTTGTTGGAACCAACACTGCTACTTGCTTTCCGTCTATGGCTGCTTTAAATGCTGCACGAATAGCCACCTCGGTTTTACCAAAACCAACATCTCCACATACCAATCGATCCATTGGTGCTGGCGCTTCCATGTCTTTTTTAACATCGGCAATGGCTTTCGCCTGATCAATCGTGTCTTCATAAATAAAAGATGCTTCTAATTCATGCATCATATAATTATCTGGCGTAAAAGCAAAGCCTGTTTGCGCTTTTCGTTGTGCGTATAATTTAATTAAATCAAATGCAATGGCTTTTACTTTTGCCTTGGTCTTGTCTTTTAATTTCACCCAAGCATCAGATCCTAATTTATTTACTTTTGGCGGCGTGCCTTCTTTCCCTGTATATTTTGATATCTTATGCAGTGAATTAATATTCACATATAAAATATCACTATCCTTATAAATAATCCTTACCGCTTCTTGCATCATGCCATTCACTTCGATCTTCTGTAAACCACTGTAAACACCAACTCCATGATCAATATGGGTCACATAGTCACCAGGATGCAAGTCACTTAAAGTACGAAGTGTGATGGCCTTATTTTTACTATAAGCTTGTTTGACTTTGTATTTATGGTATCGCTGAAAAATTTGATGGTCTGTATAGCAAACCATCTTATGATCATGGTCTATAAAACCTTCATGAATATTTTTTACGATAGGGGTAAACTGAATATCTGTTTTTAGGTCGGCGAAAATTGCGTGTAAGCGTTCTAATTGCTTTGCTTGCTCAGCAAATAAAAACAAATCATAGCCTTTCTTTTCATACTCTTGCAGATTGGCAATTAAGTATTGAAACTGTCTATTGAAACTTGGTTGCACCTGCGTACTAAAAGCTAGTTTTTGCTTGGTTAAATTTGCCTGAAAACCCCATTCAATGATTGGTTTATTGAATACTTGTTCAATGACCTTTTCAACAGAAACAAAATCGTCTTTATCTGTATTTTTTTTATGTGCATCTGCATCATCTGTTATTTTAAGAATAGGTGCGTGCAATAAAAAAGCCTCCAATGCTTCCCTTTGGTCATTACCTCTTTGTTGAATCAAGGACCAATCCTTCAACCAAACAACTGTATGCTCTGGCACAAATTCCATGAATGGAATTTTTATGGTATCCTCAAACTGTGTGGTCACATTGGGGATAATATTTACTTGCAATAATTTTCGTTCACTCAATTGCGTTTCCGGATCAAATAAACGAATGCTATCCACTTCCTCCCCAAATAATTCTACACGATAGGGTTTTTCATTACCAAATGAATAGATATCAAAAATCCCCCCTCTTAATGCAAATTGACCTGGCTCATACACAAAGTCAGTTCGCTCAAAGCCATACTGAATAAGCCGCTCCATTAAGTCATTTAAGCCAAGTGTATCATTGGTTTTTATTTGAATGATATTTTCTTGCAAGGTTTTAGGCATGATCACTTTTTCAAAAAATGCCTCCGGATAAGTCACTATAATTTTTTTATTACCCCCCATGGATAATTTCGTCAAAGCCTCCGTTCTCAACATTACATGAGAAGGATTGAGCAGGTTAAAATTTTGACTTGTTTTGAATGAAGAAGGGAAATAAAACAAATCCATTGCTCCAGTGATGCTTTCGATTGAGTTATAAAAATAAGCAGCTTCCTCTGCATCATTTAATACAATCACATGATTGTATGTTGATGTTTGTGGATGCGTAAAAATATGTTGTAAAACAAATACGGGCGAAGATCCGTTGAGGTTTTGTAAGTGTACCTGAAAAGGTGCATTTGCATTACCAGACATAGCAATCCCATCTACTATTTTTTTTAGTAGGGGGGATACATGGTACCGATCAAACAAAGATTGCTCATTCATGGTTCAGTTTGCAAAGATACAATCAATCCACAGACGAAGCCATGATCCTTAGATCAATTTCTTGGAATTGATGTTTGGATACTTCCACAAAGGCCACTCCAGTATTGCCTGAGAAAAATGGAATATAAATCCCCTCCTGATAACCCAATACAATTGTGTATTTCCCGGGACTTAGCCTTAATCTGAATTTCCCTCCTTTATCTGAACGAACTTGCTTGATGATTTTACCCTTTATAGCTTTTGCGTAATTCCCTTCTTGTGCGATCAATTGGTCGACATTAGCAGCTTCATAAACGTAGACCATTGTCGAAATTGGAAGCCCTTTTTGGTTAGGCATGCCCTTCAAAGGCATTGTTGTATTTTTTTCTAATAATACATGTCCCGAAATGCCCTGTAGAAGGATACAAAAGCCCATTAGCGTAGGAGCTAAACAAACTAAGCAAATAAAATAAATGGCCTTCTTGCGCATAAATCCCTTTTGTTTAAAGTTACATTTTTTAAGCTTCAACTTGATTGAAATTCAAGGAATTGATATAAATTTATATTTATGAATATACGTCTTTTTATCCCCCTCATTTTTGTATGTACAGTAAGCATCTTACAAGCACAGGATGCCACAAAAAAAGAACTGTTAATCCAAACATCCAAAGAACTTGCATTGGATGCGCGCAATAAATTTTCAAAAGCAGTAATCGCTGCTAAGGAAAAAGGATGGCCAGTTCAATATGCTTCACAAAATCAAACCAATGCAAAATTAATTGGTGTAGATGAGAGAGGATGGCCTAAATATTATATTGGCTTCGCAGATCCAGTTCAAGCAATCACCATCAATGCTAATAAATTATGGCCTGGTGCTGTTTCTAAATTAAACTTAAGTGGATCTGATGATATCATGACCAATAAATTAGGTGTATGGGACGAAGGAAGTCCTCAATTAACCCATAAAGAATTTACTGGCAGAATTACACAAAAAGACAATGCCAAGGAAGTTGTAACACATAGCACCCATGTGGCTGGTATTGTAATGAGTAAAGGACTTAATCCATTATCAAAAGGGATGTCGTATAATGTTAAAGGGATCCTTGATTACGATTGGAACAATGACCTTTCTGAAATGTCCGCAGCTGCCGCAAATGGTTTATTAATTTCCAACCACTCATATGGAACCGTAACTGGCTGGAATTACAATACTGATTCTGCGCGTTGGGAATTCAATGGCAGATTCAATGAAAAAGAAGATTACCGTTTTGGATTATATGATTTTGATGCACAAATTCAAGATTCAATTGCTTACAATGCACCTAATTATTTAATTATAGCTGCAGCTGGAAATAACAGAACAAGCACTGGTCCTGCAGTTGGACAAACTTATTGGAGAAGAAACGAAGCTGGTAGAATGGTGAATTCAGGCGCACGTCCAGCTGATATTAGTAGCAATGATTCCTATGGAAGTATTTCCACAGATAAAAATGGATTTACATTGAATAATGCACCAAGAGTTTTAAAATCAGCGACTGTAAAAGGGCTTGCAATACATACTGCAAACGAAGCCGGATTATACCCTGGGCCAGATTATAAATTCGGTTGGGGATTGTTAAATATTGCTGAAGCTGCGCAAGTTTTAAATACAGCATACACCAATAACAATAGTGCAAATAGTCCTCATTTTGTGTATGAAAATACTTTATTGAATGGCGAAAGTAAATCATACACCATCACTGCTTCGGGAACGCGACCTGTCAAAGCTACTATTGTATGGACAGACGTCAAGGGAAGTGCCAGTGAAGTATTGAATGATGCTACTCCAGAATTGATCAATGATTTGGACTTGACGATTACACAGGGTAATAAAACATTCAATACTTGGAATTTAAATCCAAGCAGCCCAGACAATCAAGCATTCAGAGGGATTAATAATATTGACAATGTCGAAAAAGTAGAAGTAGATACCAGTTTAGTTGGAACCAATTACACTATTACGGTAAAACATAAAGGGACACTTGAAAGAGGGCAACAAAATTACTCTTTAATTATTAGTGGTGCTGGTGGCACAGCCTATTGTAGCTCTGCAGCAACGAGCAATGCAGGAACAAAAATTGATAGTATTCAATTAAATAATATTAAATTCTCAAAAACGAATGCAGACAATTATGTTGATAACACTGCACTATTTGTCAATGGTGAGTCCAATGGTTCAGTGTCCTTGTTTATGAAATTAAGCAGTGCGGATGCAAGCAACAATAATCGATTTGTAAAAGTATTTATTGACTACAACAACAATGGTGTATTTGACACAAATGAACTAGTGCATACAAGTGCTGCAATCACCAACGGAGACTATAGCGCTAATTTCGATTTAATAAGCAACTTAATTGTCAACCAATTCACAAAACTTCGTGTTGTGGTAGCCGAAGCAACATCGGCTGCAAGTGTCACTGCATGTGGCAATTATACAATAGGAGAAACACAAGATTATACCCTAAGAGTAGTGAATCCATCAAATGATGTTCAATTACTTGAAATTACCAATCCAAGTGGAGGTGTTTCTGAAAAAGCAGTTCAATATGTTACAGTTAAAGTAGCAAATAATGGTGTAAATAGATTAACTAATCTTCCGCTTAACTTAGAAGTTAAAAAAGGCAATGCCACCATTTTGAACATTAAAGAAACATTTACAGGAAGATTGTATGGCTCGGAAATTATGACTTACACATTCCAAACACCTATTTCAATTGAATTAAATCAAAATTATACCATCACTGCATCTGTAAGCCTTGCCAATGACCAACAACCAGCTAACAATGCTATAACTGCAACCATAATCAGTCCTAACTCAAGTCCAGCTATTACTGGTTCTGCTACAGGTTGTAATGAAAATGTACAATTGCTAGTGAATAATCCAATTGGCAATGATCAGTACTTGTGGTATAACCAAAATACCGATTTGAGTAAACCAATTGCAAATGGTACTGTCATAAGAACTTCAACTACTGCAACAAATGTATATGTTGGAAGAGGATGGACTGGATTTATTGGACCTAAAGACAATACCACATTAAGTAGCACAGGTGGTTATAATAATTGGGGCAGCAATTATGGAGAATTCATTCGATTTAATACTACTGGACCAATCCAATTAGAAACAACAAAAATTTATACAGGGTATGCTGGAAAAATTGAGCTTGAATTAAGAGCACTAAGTACTTTCACCGATACTACTTATTCCTATTTTCCTTCTCAAACTCAAAAAGCAATTTTACATGTTGGTGCAAGTAGTCCAAGTCCAACACCAGCAACAGGTAGTGCTGGTTCAGGCACTCCAACCCCTTTTGTGCAAGGTGATACAGGAAGAATCTATGCAATCAATATGAACATATCACAAGCTGGTAACTATATTTTAATTGCACGTTGTTTAGATAGTGCAACCATTTTCAGAAATAATAATATCACCACCAATAATCATCCTTTTGGTCCAACCGTACTTGCTTCGATTACTGGTAACTGGGCTGGGGCTAATTTTGAGAAGTTTTATTATTTCTTTTACAATATGCAAATTAGTACCCCTAAATATGAAAAAGCCTTGAGTAAGATTCCTGTCATACTCACTGCGAAACCTATTATATCACAAATTGGAATAGACAGTTTAAATACCACTGCTGCAGATGCTTATCAATGGTTCATGAATGACGAATCTATCGCTGGAGCAACAAAAAGTGGCATAAAAGTAACTAAAAATGCCATGTATAAAGTCAGCGCCACTACTGGAACTTGTACCAATTATTCAGATAATAAACTAGTTTTGATCACTGATATTCCTCAAGCACCAGCAAAAGAGATTGGATTAAAAATAGTTTCAACAGATTATATTGAGAATATCATTAAAGGCAATCAATTCTATATTCAATTCAACAATGTTAAAACCAATGCGATTGGCTTGAGCATCCTGAATAGCAGCGGTCAAACTGTTTTCCAAAAAGATAAATTAAATAACCAGATTTCAGCCCAACCTGTGCAAGTACCCACATTGACCACTGGTATTTATTATGTTAAAGTATTTGCTAATAATAAAGTTTACGTTCAAAGCGTATTCGTCACTAATAATTAATTCTATATGTTACAGCCATGGCAGGATGCAGTAGTGACCAAGATTATACAAGAAACGCCCAATACAAAACGTTTCTTTCTTGCCTTGACAAGCGGCCAAGTTTTTGACTTTATACCAGGCCAGTTTGTCACATTTGACTTGCCTATTCATGAACAAAAAAATAAAAGATGGAGAAGCTATTCCATTGCATCTGCCCCAAGCAATAACAATGAATTCGAATTGGTCATTGTACTTTTAGAAGGTGGCGCAGGAACGACTTATTTATTCAACGAAGTGGCTGTGGGCTCTACCCTTTTAATGAGAGGACCTCAAGGTGTTTTTGTTTTACCAAAATCAATTACAACCGACTTGTATTTCATATGCACAGGCACAGGCGTTGCACCATTTAGATCCATGCTATTAGACATCCACCAAAAAAAAATCCCACATCAGCAAATGCATTTATTATTTGGATGCAGAAAGTATACAGACAGTTTATATGAACAAGAACTCAAAGCTTTAGAATCTGTTGAGGAACACTTTTTTTACCACCCAAGCTTTTCTAGAGAAACTGAAATACGAGAAGGTGCAAACCTGGGTTATGTGCATGCTACATATAAAAAATTATTAGAAGCTGGAGCTAGTAAAGAAGCACATTTTTATATCTGTGGTTGGAAAAATATGGTGGATGAAGCAAGAGCTACCTTAACCGAATTAGGCATACCAAAAAGTCAAATTCATTTTGAACTATACGGATAAAAAACGCTCATTTGAAAACAAATTAGGTGCATTTTTTATTAAATGATTTACGCAATATGCTTTAACACTAAAGCTTTGATTTCACTCATTGGAATTCTTTCCTGTTGCATGCTATCTCTAAAACGAACAGTTACTGTATTGTCTTCCTTTGTTTGATGATCAATTGTTACGCAGAATGGC
>RFSD01000121.1 GCA_009924165.1 Chitinophagia bacterium
AGAGTCTATCGCACGTAGCTTTGGATACCATTATGGGTTACGTAACAAGGTTCGTGTAAATACCGTATCTCAGTCACCTACTAAAACAACTGCAGGAACTGGCATTAAAGGATTCGGAGATTTCTATGATTACGCAGATGCGATTGCGCCATTAGGAAACGCATCGGCAGAAGATTGTGCGAACTATTGTATCACTTTATTCTCTGATTTAACCAAGATGGTGACAATGCAGAACTTATTCCATGATGGTGGTTATTCAACGACTGGTGTAAGTGATTTAGTGATGCAAAAAGCAGGTATCACTCAAGAATAAAAAACAATACCCCCCCTTATTAAATAATTCAAATGAGCAATAATCAAATTAACCCCAAATTAGTTGAAGCAATAGGATACCTTGGTTCACTACTTAGCTGTATCACTTTTATTCCTCAGGTTTATTTAACATGGCAAACTAAGAATGTAGAAAGCCTTAGCCTATTGATGATACTGATTGTGAACTTTAGCTGTATCGTTTGGTTAACCTACGCTTATTTAATTAAAAGTAAGCCTGTACTTGTAGCCAATACAATTGTGTTGACCCTAAGTTTGATGTTGCTATATTTTAAGTTGACTTTTTAAAAGTTTGTTTCTCGAGATTTAATAAAAAAGAGGTCGCAAAAATTGCGACCTCTTTTTTATTAAATTCATTAGAGGAGAACGAAGCACTGCTTCGTGATGACTGAAAATTATTGAAAGTAAGAAAAGCAGCAGAGCAAAAAAGGACGAAAGTCCTTTTCAAATAATTAGAGAAAATAAAAAAAGGCTTTAGATTTATTCAAAGCCTCTTTTTTATTGACTAGTACTCGTCTTCATTAAACATAAAATCTTCTTGGCTTGGATAATCAGGCCAAATGTCTTCGATACTTTCATATACTTCGCCCTCATCTTCCAACTCTTGTAAATTCTCTACTACTTCTATAGGGGCACCGCTCCTAATGGAGTAGTCAATCAATTCATCTTTAGTTGCTGGCCAAGGCGCTTCTTCTAAATAGCTGGCTAATTCTAATGTCCAAAACATAGGGTTCTTTTTTGCAAAAGTAGCCGTATAAATGATATAACCAAATCTGATTTTTCTACATCATGTAAACATTTTATTAATTTTTGACAAATTTCACCGGGTAATCGTAGGTTTGCACCATGGAGATGCAGCCAAAACTACTTGTAGCCAAAGATATATGGAAGCAATATGGGACATTACCCGTCCTTAAAGGCGTTTCATTGGAACTATCTAAAGGAGAGTTGGTTTCCATTGTAGGCCCATCTGGTGCCGGCAAATCGACCCTGCTGTACATTGTAAGTAGCTTAGAAAAAGCAGATAAAGGACAGGTTTTTTTTGATGGCGTTGCCATTGATCAATTGAACAACCAACAATTAGCCCATTTTAGAAATACACGTATTGGTTTTGTGTTTCAGTTCCACCACTTATTACCCGAATTCACTGCGATCGAAAATATTTCAATTCCAGGATGGATCGGAAAACAGGATAAAAAAAATGTGGCAAAAAAAGCCCTTGAATTATTAGACTATTTAGGACTTGCAGACAAACAAGATAAAAAACCGCACCAATTATCTGGTGGAGAACAACAAAGAATTGCAGTGGCAAGGGCACTCATTAATCAACCAGCAATCATCTTTGCGGATGAACCAACTGGCAATCTAGACAGTGAAAATGCACATGCCATGCATGAATTATTTTTACGTTTGAAAAAAGAATTGAACCAGAGTTTCTTAATTGTGACGCATAACGAAGCATTGGCAGCATTAAGTGACAGAACCCTCACAATGAAAGACGGGCTTTTTGTATAAAATCTGTGTGATTAAATTCTTGGCTTCCAAGGCAGATCAGCCACCCCATTCAAATGCCCTATATAACGAGCTAGGGTAAATAAATAATCGCTTAAACGATTCAAATATTTAATTACTAAGGTCTCTACAAATAAATCTTCCTCTTGCATATTTACACACCAACGTTCTGCTCTTCTGCAAACACATCTAGCGATATGCGCAGTAGAGATGGCTTGATGTCCACCTGGTATAATAAATGATTTCATTGGTGCAAGTACTTCGTTCATTATATCCATGGCAGTTTCAAGTCTTACAATATCTTCCTCCTTTAAATCTGGAATTTTTAAAGCAGACTCTTTCTCCGGATCACATGCCAAACTAGACCCAACTGTAAACAGCCTATCTTGAATTTCTTTTAAATCTGCATTGATTTTTGCATCTACCACTAAATCATTCAATAATCCAATAAATGAATTTAATTCATCTACCGTTCCGTAAGATTCAATACGAATATGGCTTTTAGGCACCCTTGTACCGCCAATTAAGGATGTTTTTCCTTGATCTCCTGCCTTAGTGTAAATTTTCATACCATTATAACAAAACTAAAGACACTTAGTTCAGTATCTACTAAATTAAATATGTGTTTGGTTCAAGGTATCGGTCTCTACGTTTCCGTCCCTTAATCGTACCACTCTGTGCGCATAGCGTGCAATATCTTCCTCGTGTGTAACAAGGATCACTGTATTGCCACCTGCATGGATTTTACCAAATAATTCCATGACTTCTACAGATGTTTTAGAATCTAAATTACCAGTAGGCTCATCCGCTAATAAGATGGATGGGTTGTTCACCAATGCACGCGCAATTGCCACACGTTGAATCTGTCCTCCACTCAATTCATTTGATTTATGATGACTTCGGTCTGCAAGGCCTACTTTATCTAGCGCCACTAATGCTCTTTCTATTCGCTCCTTTTTTGGGATGCCCGCATAAACCAATGGCAATGCCACATTTTCTGCAGCAGTTAATCTTGGCAACAAATTGAACTGTTGGAATACAAATCCTATTTCAATATTTCTTATGCCCGCTAGTTCATCATCCGACATGGCACTTACATCATGTCCATTTAAATTATAGGTGCCCGCAGTTGGAGAATCCAAGCAACCCAATATATTCATTAATGTGCTTTTACCACTACCTGATGGACCCATTAATGCCACATATTCATTTCTGTTGATATCCAAATTAATCCCTTTTAAAACCGGGATGGCTTGATTGGCCATAAAATAGCTCTTCTGAATTGATCTAAGTTCAATAACTGCTGACATGGTATATAATTTACAAATTACTTGCTTTTACAAATGTACTTTAAAGCCTTGAACCCTCCTCCCCGTTTTGTTAAAAGGTTAAAAGAAGCAACCAAAGGTTATTTTGAGCCTTTTTTTACAAAAATGAAAATTTTTTTGAAAATAGTTGCATAACTAACTAATTTTACCAAAAGCTATATTATGCAACCAACTATAAAGCAAGTCGTGATCCTTGGAAGTGGAGTAATGGGTTCAAGAATCGCATGTCATTTTGCAGGCATTGGCGTGCAAGTTTTATTGTTAGATCGTTTGCAACCAGGTGCCGAAGAAAGTAAGCATAGTAAAGAAAGAAATAAATTAGTGAATGATGCTTTACAGGCCTCCATTAAATCCAATCCATCTCCTATTTATTCGAGTGCATTCACAAAAAATATTCGTACCGGAAATTTTACAGATGACATGCCTCAAATTGCAAGTGCAGACTGGATCATAGAAGTGGTGGTGGAAAGATTGGATATTAAAAAAACAATTTACGATCAAGTAGAACAATACCGTAAACCTGGCACCTTAGTGAGTTCTAATACCTCTGGTATTCCAATTCATTTAATGGCAGAAGGACGTTCCGAAGATTTTCAACAACATTTCTGCGGAACACACTTTTTTAATCCGCCAAGATATTTAAGATTATTAGAGATTATCCCTACTCCAAAAACGGCGCAGTGGGTAATCGATTTTCATATGCATTATGGGGATGTATTTTTAGGCAAGACCACCGTTTTGTGTAAAGACACCCCAGCCTTTATAGCCAATAGAGTCGGGGTTTTTAGCATGATGAGTGTGCTCCATATCATGGAAAAAATGGGATTAACCATTGACGAAGTTGAATCCTTAACAGGTCCAATTTTAGGTCGACCAAAATCTGCAACTTTTAGAACTGCGGATGTAGTTGGTATTGATACTTTAGTAAAAGTAGCAACAGGTGTGGCAGAAAATTGTCCAAATGATGAAGCAAAAGCAACATTTAAATTGCCTAGTTGGTTGGAAAAAATGGTTACTCAAAATTGGTTAGGCGATAAAACTGGTCAAGGATTTTTCAAAAAAGTAAAGACCGCTACAAGCAAAGAAATACTGACTTTAAATTTAGCAACACTTGAATACGAGCCACGTAAGAAAACTAAAATGGCTTCTATTGATGCGGCAAAAGCAGTTGACAGTTTACCTGCTAGACTAAAAGTTTTGTACCATTCAAAAGATAAAGCGGGACAATTTATTCAAGCTTTTCATCACGCATTATTTTCTTATATCAGTCATCGTATTCCAGAAATCAGTGATGAATTGTATCGTGTAGATGATGCCTTGAAAGCTGGATTTGGTTGGGAAATTGGTGCATTTGAATCTTGGAATGAATTAGGTATTGAGGCAGTGATAAATGATATGAAAGCAGCAGGTATTGCAGTTGCACCATGGGTTGAAACGATGGTGGCTAAAGGCTTATCCTTTTACACCACTAAAAATGGTAAGCGTTATTATTATGATATTGTTTCAAGTGATTATGTGTTGATCCCAGGAGCAGAATCCTTTATCATCTTATCTGACTTTAAAGAAAAAACGATTTGGAAAAACAGCGCATGTAATTTGGTAGACATAGGCGATGACGTATTTGGATTTAATTGGAATACTAAGATGAATAGTATTGGTGGCGAAGTTTTACAAGGGTTGAATAAAGCTATTCAATTATCAGAAGAACAAAGTAAAGGTTTAGTGATTGCCAATGAAGGCAATTTATTTAGTGCTGGTGCAAATGTGGGTATGATTTTTATGCTAGCCATTGAACAAGAATATGAGGAACTAGATATGGCTGTGCGTACTTTTCAAAACACC
>RFSD01000122.1 GCA_009924165.1 Chitinophagia bacterium
AGTAGACTATTATAAATTATTATAAATCAAGTATTTATAATAATTTAAAACTAATTAAAATTGATCATCCATCGCGAAGTCTGGCTTTCTATTTTTCCATTGACCACGGGTGAAGTCAGGTATTTCTTGTACCTGACCATTCTCTGCAATTGATTTCTCAGATAATGGGGTAATCGCATACCAAGTAGCTAGATCATATACATCCATAGGGAACGGCACGGCTCTTTTAATGCATTCTAAAAAGGCATTTACTACGAAAAAGTCCATTCCTCCATGTCCAGCTCCGGTCGTATCTGATTCATAACGTTTCCATAAGGGATGGTCGTGTTGCTTTAAATAGGCTTCTGGATTTTCCCATTGGTGTGATTTTGGAGAAAGTCCTTCTATATAGATATGTCCAGATGCAAATTGTCCAGATGAAAAATCCTGCCACAGGCCTTGCGTACCCTGAACCCTGAAGCCAAGATTATAAGGACGGGGTGAATTGGTGTCATGCGTTAATAAGATAGTCTCTCCATTTGCTGTCTGAATACTAGTTGTTACGACATCTCCTAATTTAAAATTTAATTTCGCATTAGGGTGATTTTCACCACCTTGTGGATGGTTAACTATATATTTATGTAAACCTCTTGCCTTAGTCGCAACAGAAGATAGCCTTGTTAATTGATTGCCTCTATTGATATCGAGCATCATAGCTACAGGGCCTAGTCCATGGGTAGGATACAATTCTCCATTCCTATATAAGGAGTGGTTTGTTCTCCATTTTGCCTCACTATATCCTTTTTCACCAAATTCTACCCCTGAATTATAAGCTGTTACACCATTATTGAACTTTACACCCCTTAAATCGTGCTTATAACCACCTTCTAAATGTAATAATTCACCAAATAGGCCTTTTCTGACCATGTTATAGACCGCTAATACATCTCGACGATAGCATACATTCTCTAAGCACATCACCGGTACATTGTACTTTTCACTCGCATTGACCACATCCCAGCATTCTTTTATATTAATTGCACCACAAACTTCTACACCTGGAATTTTACCATTCTTAATTGACTCGATCGCTTGAGGAATATGCCATTCCCAAGGAGTGGCGATGATTACCGCATCAATATCCGTTCTTTTTAGCAGGTTTTTATAGTCTTCATTGCCATTTTTATATTCAATTGCGGCAGCTCTGCCTGCTTTTTTTAGGAGGTTTTGTGCAGCTGCCAACATCTTTTCATCAGGATCTGCAAAGGCAACAATCACAACATCCTGGCGATTCACCAATATATCAATATGATTTTGGCCTCTAAAACCCGTTCCAATGATACCAATTTTGACAATATCTTTTTTTGCATTGGATTGCGCTTTAATAAACTTTGGACTTAAGGTCAAAGCGATCGATGCTAAACCAGCGTCCTGAACAAATTTCCTTCTAGATGAATGTGATGACATGATGTGTAAGTATGTTTATCCTACAAAATACAACCTATTTTGTATTGAACAAACAGTATATCAATAGATCTAAACCTAGTCTTATTGCCTATAATTAACATTATGTTAAATGTTATATTTGTGATAATACCCTGTTTGTAATCCGAATAAAATATTGTTTGGGTTAGATATGCTCAAAGCTAAGATTCAATCTTAATAAAGTAGATATAAAAAAGCCCTCCCGTTTGGGAAGGCTTTCATTAGAATTTGTATTGGGTTTTGACCAATTGATTCAATCTATTGGTATTTATCGTGCAACAAATCGTATTTAGTAAACTTAGCGTCATACTCTTCGTACAATTTTTGGTTGGCTCTGTTTTTATCTCTTTTGGAAGCATACAAAGTTGCTAAGAAGTCAACAGATCTAGCAGCTACATTCCTTTCCGTTTTAGTTAAGACTGTTTTGTCTTTCACAATGTTAAAGGCGTTTTCGATCCACTCAATAGCTTGGTCCACTTTTGCCTTCATTGGTGCATCCAAAGCTAGATTCAATTTTTTGATCGAATCCTGCTGTGCTTTGAAAGCTGCATCAAAAGCCAATTTTTTCTTTGGATCTTTAGGCGCAGCTGGTTTATTGGCATTCAATTGTTGTAAAGCCCTGATATTATTTCCAACTTGATCATCTAATACAGTATATTGGTTGTAATAGCTAATTCCTACGTTAAATGCTGCAGCAAAGTTTTGAGTATTTAATTTGTAAGCTCTCTTATAAGCATCAGCTGCTTTGTCTAAGTAATAATTTGCTTTTTCGTCAGACAAACCATCTACGTTTCTTGAAGCCATAAACATGTCACCATACATTTGGCATTCTGTTTCATTGATCGTATTCGCTGCTATTTGTGCTTCATATGCAGCTACTTTTTCTTCTGCAGTCAAATTTTTGTCTATATAATCTGCTCTGAATTCAAACCATTTTTCTTCTGGATACCCTTTTTCAGCAAAAACAAAATATTTATCAAATTGAGCTTTTTTAACTTCCTTATTTTTTATGTAAACAGTATCAATGTATTGTATTAAAACATATTTATACATATCTAAAAGATCAGGTGCTGTCATATTTGCCTCTATCATTCTTTGGTAATACTTCAGAGTCAAACCTACATTACCTGCATTTTGATTCGAATAACCAGCATACATTAAAGTTGTGGTATCAAATGGCTGTTTATTTGTAGACCATCCTTTTGAAAAAATGATATCACTCAAAACCACTCCTCTATCAAAATTTTCAGCAGCTTCTTTCCACTTTTTTTCTCCAAAAGCAGCTACACCATCCTTAAAACTTTTGATATACACTTCAAAAAATGGCTCTTGACCACTTTTAATAGCTAGTGTGAATTCTGGATCAGCTTTAATGTAGTCTTGTAAACTAGTATATAATTTCTGAGCAGCATCTGGATATTTAGCAGCTGGATCCTTAGATAAACCAGCATAAATTTTTGATTTCCAGTAATACCCTTCTGCAGTGGTCTCTAAACTTGGCTTTTTTGCAACTGCTTTTTCATATTCTGTCTTTGCAACTTCAAAATTATTTAATAATAAGCCTGTCTCTACTTTTTTAAAGTCTTGAGCAAATGCAGCATGCATTATCGACATCAAGAACATTGCACCAATCCATTTTTTCATATTGATTATTTTAAAGTACTAAAATCTTGTTCTTCGATTTTAGAAGTCGCGGCAATTTCATCATTTTCGTCTAAACGAATCAATTTCACACCCTGTGTTGCTCTACCCGCTTCTCTAATATCTGCTATACTTGTTCTAATGGTGACGCCAGATTTACAAGTAATGATAAGGTCCTCTTTCTCTAACACATCCATTAAACCAACCAAGGATCCGGTTTTTTCGGTCACATTGATGGTCTTAACACCTTTGCCACCACGATTGGTGATACGGTAGTCATCAATTGGAGTACGCTTACCATACCCTTGTTGACTTACAACTAAGATTGTACGGTCTTTATCATCTCTGCTAACACAAACTAAACCAACCACTTCGTCTGTTTCGTCATCTACTTCAATACCAGCAACACCTATCGCACCTCTTCCAGTTGGTCTCACTTTTTCTTCTGGGAATCTAATTGCACGACCAGACTTCACGGCCATCATCACTTCGTTGTTACCATCTGTTAAACGCGCCGCCAATAATTCATCGCCCTCATTAATTGTAATAGCGTTTACACCATTGACTCTTGGGCGACTAAATTCTTCCAAACATGTTTTCTTGATGATCCCTTTCTTAGTACATAAAATGATATAATGGTTATTTACATAATCCTTATCCGCCAAATTACGCACTTCAATAATTGCTTTTACTTTATCGTCTTGTGGAAGTTGAATTAAGTTTTGGATCGCTCTACCCTTACTTGTTTTTTCACCCTCTGGTATTTCATAAACACGCATCCAGAAACATCTTCCTTTTTCTGTAAAGAACAACATGGTGTCATGGGTGGATGCAATAAATAAATGCTCTACATAATCTTCTTCTCTTGTCTTAGACCCAATGGCACCGCGGCCTCCACGCTTTTGTTGACGGTATTCTGTTGCAGATGTACGTTTGATATAACCCAAATGTGAAATGGTAATGACCACATCTTCTTCCTCGATTAAATCTTCGATACGCATTTCATCTGCTAAGTATTGAATCTCTGATTTACGTTCATCACCAAACTTCTCTTTAACTTCTAATAATTCTGTTTTAATAAGTTCGAAACGTAAATGTTCACTACCTAATAATTCTTTTAAAGAAGTGATTAATTTCATTAATTGTTCAAATTCTTCTTTAATTTTCTCACGCTCCATACCCGTTAAACGTTGCAATCTTAATTCTAAAATTGCTTTTGCTTGGATATCTGAAATGCCCCAGCCTGCATTGATTAAAGATTCTTTTGCTGCTTCTGGATTCGCTGAGTTTCTGATTAAACTAATTACTTCGTCTAAATGATCTAAAGCAATTAAATAACCTTCTAAAATATGAGCACGCTCTTCGGCTTTTTTTAATTCAAATTTTGCACGACGAATCACTACTTCCATTCTAAAATCAACGAACTCTAAAATCAAATCTCTAAGGTTCAAAATTCTAGGACGACCTTTTACCAACGCCACATTATTGATACCATAACTGGTTTGTAATTCTGTGAATTTAAATAATTGGTTGATAATCACCTGCGCAACTGCATCTTTACGTAATTCAATTACGATACGAGTTCCCTCGCGTTTGTTACTTTCATTGTTTACGTGTGTGATACCATCTATCACTTTATCCACGACCAATTGACCAATGCGATCAGTTTATTGATCACGATTTACTTGGTAAGGAATTTCATTGATCACAATCATCTCTCGTCCGTTGGCTTTTGTCTCTACATTGCATTTTCCGCGCACCACCACACGACCACGTCCTGTCATCAAACCTTGCTTCACCCCTTCCATTCCATAAATCACGCCACCTGTAGGAAAATCGGGTGCTTTTACAATCGTTATTAATTCTTCGATTGTAATGTCTTTATTGTTGATGTAGGCGACACA
>RFSD01000123.1 GCA_009924165.1 Chitinophagia bacterium
ATAATCCTTATAATAATCGTTGTGACGAGCTAGCTACTATGGCTGCAGATACGGGCCCTTGGCAAACGGACGAATTTTATGAGGCGATAGATTCAAAAAAATAAAAATGTATTTATATATAACCACATTACTAATTAGCATAAAAAAAGCCGCTCATTTACAAAAAAAGAGCGGCTTTTTTATAAGTATATATAAAGTTAGCTTTTTACTTTTATCGCTTTTAATTTAGGCTGAATCAATTTTAATCCACCAAACATCACGGCACCAAAAACGAATGTTCCAGCTACACTGTATCCATAAAATGGCAAACCGTCTACCATGGTTTGAAACAAACCTGAAGCAGTTAAGGGACGTTGGTAACCTCCAAAACTAGCCCAAACCATAAAGTTTGAAACTAGGAAATAGACAGTTGGAGCAGCAATAAAATTACCTGCAAATTTGCTTACGTTGTTTGTTTGTAAACCAAATCCAAATACCGCTGTTGCAGCAATTAATAAATAGTTCTGCCATTGACCATCATAGAAGCCTTGAATGTTTGTTAAATGGTTCACATACAACAATTGGTATAATAAATCAGATAAGAACATTGAAACTAGTGGCAACAAAAATGCAAAATGTTTGTTTTTTACAAACAATGAACCACTGAATAAAGCAATTGCAATTTGAGGTGCAAAACCAAATGGTCTACCTGGTAACACTCTATACAATGCACTCGTAACAATCATTATAATTAAGGCAATCACTATTTCTTTGTTCAGTTTCATCAGATGCTATTTAAAAAATTATTTATGAAAACAAATATACATAAATGGTTAGTTTTTAACGGGATTGATTTTCCTCAAATGTGTATAATTTGCTTATGGCACAAAAGATTTGAATATTTCAGCCGTTTTAGACCCTGTTGATTGGATATGATAGGCCGACCCAGCCTTGACTGCAGCCAATTCACCTGGCTTTAAGTCTATTCCGTCCAATTGTACATCCCCTTGCATTACTAAGAACATTTCAAAGGAATTGGTTTTGTTTGTGTAAGTTTCCCCCGGTCTTAAGGTGATTTTTGTTAAACCAAAATCGGGCACTGGACAAGGGAATTGAACCTCATTTGAATTTTTCAAATCCCCATTTAGAATACTTGGATAAGTTGGCTCAAATTTTATATGTGCTAGGAGCTCTTCAATATCTATATGTTTTGGAGTGAGTCCGCCTCTTAATACATTATCGCTATTGGCCATTAATTCTATATTCTGCCCTTCTAAATAAGCGTGCAAAAGCCCTGCCCCTTGAAAAACCCCATGGTGTTTAGGCACATTGACAATATTTAAAATATAGATTGAAAGGATACCTTTGTCAATATTGGACGCTGGTATGATACCTCCATAATATTTGTTGGCCCACCAATGTGGATGCGATTTATCCACTTTACCTGCTGCAACTTCATCCACTGCAATGTCCAATAATGGTTTTAAAATTTTATCTGCTGCAGCTGAATCAAGGCGCATAAAATGACTATACAAGGCCGCATAATCCTCTTGACCAAATACGGGCAATAATGTTTGTAAAGGAGTAAGACTTGCTAATCTTTCTTTAAGTGCAATGGCTGGCATAAAACCATGTAATAACCAAAAATCACTTAAAGCCACCATCACTTCTGGCTTATGATTTTGGTCTTTATAATTTCTGTGTGTTGCATCTATTGGTACACCCGCAAGTTGTTCTTTTAAAAAGCCTTTTTCTGCATTTTCCTTGGAAGGATGCACCTGAATACTCAGCATTTTTTCGACATCAAGAATTTTAAATAAATAAGGTAAAGTCCCAAATTGAGCAGCTATGCTTGCACCTAAAAATTCTGATTTATTTTCTTGGATTATTTGATCTAGCGCCTTATGTCCTTCAATAGTTTTAACCATTGCAGGCGCAGAGGGATGAGCCCCCATCCAATATTCAGCGAATGGCTTACCAATGGCATTGTCTACCTGCATCAATTGAGGAATGAATGCGCTACCACCCCACTCGTAATGCCTATGAATTCCCTGTAATTTATACGCTGTGTTCATGTATACCTTTTAACTATTTTCCTGTTTACTCTAATCACTTCAATCCATTTATGATGAGTCAACACAACAAAGATACTGGGTTTTTAGGCGAAAATAAAGCTGCAGCCTACCTTATCGGCATGGGTTATACCATCCTTTTTAGGAATTGGCGATATAAACATTTAGAAATTGACATTATTGCAAGTAAAGAAAACTGCTTGCATATTATAGAAGTGAAGACCAGGAGGTCAACTAATTATGGTTTTCCAGAACAGCATATCGATGCGATCAAGATGCAGCACTTGAAAAATGCAGCTGCCTTATTCCAATACCAATACCCTAGTTGGAACATGCTTCAATTCGATGTAATTGCAATACAATTGTACTCAGAAACTAAATGGGATCTTTTTTTTATCGAAGATGTTTATTTTTAAACAAGTCGCGATTTAGTACAACGATTTACACCATGGAAGCCTTCATCTTTTCAACTAACTTATAGGTTGCCGGACAGTATTCCACATTCTGTTTGTGCACATGAATGTATTCTACAAATTTCTTTTTTGTTAAATGCGGAAACCCAGCGCAGTCGGCCGGTCTTACCTCATAGATAGAACACATATTTGAACTTAAATTCAAGAACTGACAAGGTTTTGAAACATTCACCCAGTCCTTGTCTTTTTTATCGTATTCCAACCAAGTTGCTTTAAACTCAGCAGGCTTTATCTCAAAATGTTTTGCGATTCTTTTGATATCAGTTGTCGTAAAAGTAGGACTCATCGATTTACAACAATTCGCACAAGACAAGCAATCTACTTCAGCCCAAACTTCTGTGCTTAATTTTGCAGCAATTTGATCAAGGTTTTTGGGATTTTTATTTTTTATCTTTGTTAAGAAGGATCTGAATTGTTTTGCATTAAGTTTAACTTTCTGCTTAAATGACCTTAAATTTACTTGCATAGGGTTTTGAATCAGACACGAAATAAACTCTTTATCAATGAATTATCAAATCTTTTCCTAAACTAGTCTTTAGCAAATGCAATGGGATATCTATAAAAAAGGATTTAAAGCTTTCTTGCAATTAGAGAAATCATTGAGTGTGCATTCTGTAGAAGCTTACTTAAGAGATATTGATAAATTAGCATCCTATTTAGAACCAATTAAAACAATCCATACCCCTGGAGATATTGAAATGACACACTTACAAGGTTTCATTCAAAGTATCGGTGAAATAGGTATGGCTGCTACATCTCAGGCTAGAATTATATCCGGTATAAAATCTTTTTTTAAATATTGTTTAATTGAACAGATTTGTCTTATCAACCCTACTACTTTATTACCTAGTCCTAAAACAAGTCGAAAACTTCCGGATGTATTGAGCTTTGAAGAAATAGAACAAATGATTGGAAAGATTGACTTGAGTAAACCAGAGGGCGGAAGGAACAGAGCCATCTTGGAAGTGATGTATAGTTCTGGACTTAGAGTAACAGAAGCGATTCAGCTTAGAATATCTTGTTTGTATTTAGACGTTGGATTTATCAGGGTGATTGGTAAAGGTGATAAAGAAAGATTGGTACCCATAGGATCTGATGCGATTAAATATATCAAATTATACAAGGACACCATTAGGGTACATCAAACCCCAGCTAAAAACTGTGAGGATATTTTGTTTCTCAACAACCGTGGCAAAGGACTAAGCAGGGTCATGATTTTTTACATTATCAAAGACCTCATTCTTAAAACGGGTATCAAAAAATCCATCTCCCCCCATAGCCTTCGACATAGCTTTGCCACACATTTAGTGGAAGGTGGCGCCGATCTGAGGGCTGTTCAAGAGATGCTTGGTCATGAAAGTATCACCACCACCGAGATTTATACCCATATCAATAGAGATTTCCTTAGGGATACCTTGGATCGTTTCCACCCAGCCTTTCAAAAAAAATAACATGATAAACGCCTAAAATAAATTAGGTTTGTTGTTCAAAATTAAGAAATATGAAAAAGATACTTTTTGTAATTGGAAGCTTTTTGAGTTTAACAGCTATGGCGCAAGTAAAGATGCCAGCTCCTAGTCCCACTCAAACTTTAACCCAAGAATTTGGATTGGGAAAAATCGAAATCGTTTACTCAAGACCGAGCTTAAAAGGTCGTGCTGTTTTTGGTGCTGGTAGTTTATTAGCTCCAATCGGAGATGTTTGGAGAACAGGTGCAAATGGTGCCACTAAACTAACTTTCTCAGATCCAGTGAACATTGGAAACAAAACAATTCCTGCAGGATCTTATGGTTTATTCACGATTCCAGGAGCTTCAGAATGGACGATTATTATCAATACAAATTCTAAAGGCTGGGGAAGTTTTGATTACAAAGAAGCAGAAGATGTGGTTCGTTTTAAAGTGGCCCCAGAAACAACTGGAACCACTACCGAAACTTTCACAATTGGGATTGATGCCATCACTGCACAAACTGCAACTATCTATTTGAAATGGGGCAAGACCAAAGTGAATATTCCTATTAGCACAGACATCAGACCAGCGGTTCGTGCACAAATTGAAGCTGCATCAGCTGCTGCAACTGTGAATCCAAATATGTATCAATCTGCTGCCACATTTTATCTAGAATTAGATAATGACTATAATAAAGCACTTGTATATGTAGATAAAGCAATTGCTGCAAATGCAAAAGCATATTGGTTGCATTTATTAAAAGCAAGAATTCAAGTTGCATTGAAAGATAAAAAAGGTGCTAAAGCAAGTGCTGAAACTTGTAAGCAAATGGCAACTGAAGCAAAAAATATGGACTATGTAAGATCTGCTGACGATATCTTGAAGTCTTTGTAATATTGATTTACACCCTATTAAAA
>RFSD01000124.1 GCA_009924165.1 Chitinophagia bacterium
GAGCTACAATTGTAGCTCCTTTTTATTTTATACCCTTGATAATTATTTGATTCATTATCCAAATGGTTGCTCGATAGAAATACTTTGCTTAGAAAAATAATGTGGTCCATCTTCTGCGATGTACAAACAATCTTCTAATCGAATCCCAAATTCACCAGGAATAGATATTGTTGGCTCATTGCTAAAACACATGCCAACTGCTAATGGTGTTTTATTGCCTTTTACAAAATTGGTCCACTCATGGCCTTCTAAACCAATACCGTGACCAGTTCTGTGCGGAAGGCCTGGTAATTTATAATTGCTTTTGAATCCTGCTTTTTCAATGACTGCTCTAGCTGCTGCATCGACTACTTCACATGGTGCACCAATTTTGATTGCAGCAAATGCTGCATTCTGTGCTTCCAATTCTATGTTCCAAACATCAATTTGTCTTTGAGTTGGTTTGCCCACTACGATTGTTCTAGTGATATCAGAAGCATAGCCTTCTACACTTGTGCCTCCATCTACCATCACAATATCGCCTTCTCTGATTACTTGAGGTGTGATACTACCATGCGGCAATGCAGAATACTTACCTACTTGTACCGAAGCGCCTCCACTATATCCTAGTTTTCTAAAAGCTGCACTGATATTACCACTAAATTCAGACTGAGACATGTCTGGACGAATCGTTGCAAACGCAGCTTGATATGCTTTTATCGTCACATCACTTGAATACTGCATCAAAGCTAATTCTGCTTTAGTTTTATACATTCTACAACCAGCTGTAACTGGCGTAGCATCTACAATTTCAAAACCAGTTGCTAATTTTTTAACACCGTCCGCAATAAAAAAACGAACACGCTCTTCCATTCCAATTTTTTTATACTTAGTACCGCGATCTTTAATAATATTAAAAATCAAAGCATATGGACTTTCGTGTTCTTCCCAACATCTTACTTCATCACCAAATACAGGATTCAATAATTCCATCGCCCTGTCTTCTTCAAACTTTGGACAGACATAAGCAATAGGTCCTTTTGCTGGAATAACGACGCCAAAAGTTCTTTCACTTTGTCCCCAACGCATTCCAGTGAAATAAAAACATGATACCGTGCCTTCTAAAAAAATGGCATCAATTTTTTCTTTCTCCATAATGGCTTGCGCCTTCACAATTCTTTGCTTTCGCTCATCTACAGTAATTGGAACTACACCTTCTTTCATTGGAGATAAGTCCTCAATTGATTTAGGCAAATTAATATCATACTGACTAGTTGAATGATTTGCTAAAACCTTACCACCCAATCCTAATGTGCCTGCAGTTAAAAAAGCAGTGCTTAAAAATTTTCTTCTATTCTGACTCATACTATTTTTTTATTCATTTTTTATTTTGCGCATTCTACCATGCGATGCCATAATCTTCTCCATGATTAGAACTACCTCCCCACATGGATCCATGCTTCCAATCAAATAAAATGGCATTGATTGGACCACTAGTGCGATCGTCGAAAGTTAAATTATAACCCCTAGCTCTTAAATCTTTTCGAACCCACTCAGAAACATTATCATGTAATAATATGCTACCTGGTCTTGGTTTTCTGTCCGCAATTTTAGTACCTCCTAAAGAAAGCCAAAGTTGATTTGAATTAATATTCGCAGCTTCAGTTGCTTCTTGAACAGTCATTCCAAATTCAACCATGTTTAAAAAGAATTGCAATAAGTTTTGATCCTGTGTATCACCCCCTTGCACACCAAATGCCATATAAGGCTTACCATCTTTAATTGCTAAGCTTGGTGTTAAAGTCACTCTTGGTCTTTTACCAGGTGCAACTACATTAAAAGGACTCTGTGCAGAATCCAATACAAAACTTTGCATGCGTTGACTCATACCCACACCTGTATTACCTGCAATGGTTGCTGGCAACCATCCGCCACTTGGCGTGATTGAAACGATCCATCCTTCTTTATCTGCTGCTTCAACAGTTGTTGTACCTCTCCATAAACGATCCATATAGTCAGCATCAATTGGTAATTTTTCATTTGAGCTTAGAGCTACTGTATTTCTTAAATCATGCGCAGGTGCAAATCCACTTTTATTTTTTGCAGTATCAGTTGATGGTTGAAATCCCTTTGCTTTAATTAAATCCATATACGGATTTGTTTTTCCTTCAAAAGGATAAGGATCGCCAGGACCTGCATTGGCATTGTTCATAGCCATATTGATTTCAGCTGCCCTTTGTTTTGCATAAGCTTTACTTAATAAGCCAGTCATAGGTTGGTTAGTAGCAAACTTAGGATCGCCATAATAAAAATCACGATCTGCAAAACTTAAATTCATTGCTTGATAAATAGTGTGCATATAATCTGCAGAATTATAGCCCATTTTTTTGAGGTCAAAATTTTCTACAATATTTAAAGCTTGTAGCAATGAAGGTCCCTGCGTCCAAGCTTGAAGCTTATAGACATCAATGCCTTTATAGTTCACCATCGATGGCGCTTCTTCTGTTGGTCTCCAATTGATTAAATCTTCTTTGGTAATCAAACCACCTTGCTCTTGCACACCTCTTACAAATTCATCTGCAATATCACCTTTATAAAAGCGATCATATGCAGCCCAGATTGCCTCTTTACGTGACTTGCCTTGTTTCAATGCAGCTTGCTCGGCGTCTACCATTTTTTGTAAAGTGTTCAATAAATCTTTTTGAACAAATATTTCACCAGCTTCTGGTGCTTCTCTTTTTTCTCCTAAATGTGGTAACAAAACTTTCTTGCTATATGGCCATGTTTTGATCAAAGCTTTACCACGCTCAATACTATTTGCAGTTTGTGCATCAATTGGATAACCCGCAGCTAAATCCATCGCAGGTGCCAAAACTTCT
The DNA here is from genome assembly GCA_009924165.1 of Chitinophagia bacterium. Taxonomy (GTDB): domain Bacteria; phylum Bacteroidota; class Bacteroidia; order Chitinophagales; family Chitinophagaceae; genus Sediminibacterium. Next base: position 2,859 of record RFSD01000124.1, read on the forward strand.
TTTAAACTCATAGAGCCATAATTAGCCAACATCAAACAAATACCACCTGGTGTGCCAGGTGTAGTTGCAGCTAAAGGACCGTATTCTGGAGGATAATTAAAACCCTTACCTTTAAAAAATGCTGGTGTAGCGCCTGTTGGTGCAAATCCCATAGCACTGATTGCGATTACTTTTTTTGTTTTGGGGTTATAGATCAGCGCCTGAGTTTCGCCGCCCCAACTTAACACATCCCACATGGTACATGTTGCAGCAAGCATAGCACAAGCAGCATCTACTGCATTGCCTCCTTTTTGAAATACCATTGATCCTGCAGTTGCAGCTAAAGGTTTACCGGTAATAGCTACCCAATCCTTACCATGTAAAGGTGGTTTTTGAGTTTGTTGTGCTTTCAAATTTGTTACACATGCGATTGTGATAACAAAGCTTAAAATATACTTTTTCATAGATTCTTAATTGATCCATTGAAAATACATTTTTTAGGTTGAATAAATAAAAATGAATGACAAATGGAGTAAGATTTAGTAAATTGAGTAGACAAAATAGTTTTATGAAAAATATCCTTTTATTTATTGCCTTTGTTTTAACATTGCTTCAAGCAAATGCGCAAACTGCAGATTTTATTATCCGTAACGGAAAACTAATCGACGGTACAGGAAATCAATGGCAATATAAAGATGTGGCCATCAAGGGCAATCAAATTATTGCAGTTGGAAATTTGAGTAATTGGAAAGCAGCTAGAGAGATCGATGCAAAGGGCTTGATCGTAGCGCCTGGCTTTATAGATGTCCACGGACATTTGGAAGGCGGTGAAACCAGAAATCCATTGGCTAGTAATTTCTTATATGACGGGGTAACTACAGTGGTGACAGGGAATTGCGGCGGATCGGCTGAAAATTTGAATACTTATTTTAATACACTGGACTCTATTGGTATGTCTATCAATATTGCATCCTTGATTGGACATAATACCATTCGAAAGCAAGTGATGGGCACTGCAAATAGACATGCAACAGAAGCCGAAATGCAACAGATGGAAAAAATTGCAGTACAAGCCATGCAAGATGGAGCTGTAGGCATGTCCACTGGTTTAATTTATATTCCTGGTACTTATGCGCCTACAGAGGAAATTGTAAGGCTTGCGAAAGTCATTGCATCAAAGGGTGGCGTCTATGCATCGCATATTCGTAACGAAGAAAATCAAGTAGTGGATGCTGTGAACGAAGCCATTCAAATCGGAAGAGCCGCTAACATACCAGTTGAGATTTCTCATTTTAAAATCAGTGGTCAAAATAATTGGGGCAGAAGTAAAGAGACTATTCCGTTAGTAATCAATGCGAGAAAAGAGGGCATAGATGTGACCATCGACCAATACCCTTATACAGCAAGCAGTACACAACTTAGTGTATTATTGCCGGACTGGGTTTTATCAGATGGACAGGATTCCATTTTTGCAAGATTAAAAAACCCGACCATTCGAAAAAAAGTAGCCAATGAAATCATTGGGATATTAAAAGAAAGAGGCATCAAACATTTTACTTATGCAGTAGTAGCCAATTATAGAGCAGACAGTAGTTATAATGGAAAAGACATCGAAGCTATAAATCTATTAAGAGGTAATAAACATACTGCATTAGATGAAGCAGAAACAATCATTCAAATGATGGAACAAGGGGGCGCACAAATGATTTACCATGGCATGACCGAATCAGATGTCAAGGCCATTATGCAATATCCATTCAATATGTTCGCAAGTGATGCTGGCATCGCAATGAAAGGTTATGGTAAACCACATCCAAGAGCATATGGCACTAATTCACGTGTTTTAGGAAGATATGTGAGAACAATGGGCGTATTGAGTTTAGAAGAAGCCATTAGAAGGATGACCTCTCTACCTGCAAGTAAATTCAATATTGCAAAGCGAGGTATTTTACAAGAAGGCTATTATGCAGACATCGTTGTATTTGATGCGGATGAGGTTTCAGACATGGCCACTTTTGAGGATTCCCACCAATATGCAAAAGGTTTTAA
>RFSD01000125.1 GCA_009924165.1 Chitinophagia bacterium
AAATGATTATTTTCCACCAGAAGTGCCAGCCTTACCTGCCTTTGCTTTACAAAAAGCAATTTCAACAACCATTAGAGATAACAATGTAGATTATTGGACGGGAACAGTATACACCACCAACCGAAGAGTATGGGAGCATGACGAAGAATTTAAGACCTACTTGACGAAGGTAAGGGCTTATGCTATTGATATGGAAACTGCGACTATTTTTACAGTAGGATTTTACAATAAGATTCCAACAGGTGCATTGTTATTGGTGAGTGATTCTCCAATGGTACCAGAGGGTGTAAAGACAGAAGCGAGTGATAGTAAAGTCACTGCTGAATTTGTGGAGCGTCATTTGTCTATTGGAATTGAATCATTGAAGCAATTGATCAACGACGGTTTGACAGTTAGACATTTACAATTCTAAGTATTCTTAGCGATGGGTTTAGTCTTTCCACAAGAATGGAAAAAGAATATAGGCAAGTGCGATAATCATGATGTCAAATCCAACCAATAATCCAACAAGTTGAGGTAAGCCATTTTGCACAATATCAGAGAATGCAATATTCGCAATCTTCATCAATAAAAGTAACTGTGGTATAATCAAAGGGAATCCTAAGATAGCCATGATGGCGGAAGGCTGTTGTGCTTTTGCGGCGATAGCAGCTAAAAAGCTAAATACCAAACTCAAACTTATTCCACCCAAACAACTTATTCCAAAGAATAAAATAATATGTGTTAATGGATTGCCTAGTAAAATCATGAAAAGCATCAAGCTCAATGCACTCATGATGCACATGAGTAAACTATTGAAAATAAGTTTTGATAAAATAAAATTAACTGGGCTAACAATCGAATAAAAATAAAGCATCCTACCTCTCCCTTCTTGCAAGAAACTTCTTGCCACAGCATTGATACAAATAAAAAGTAGAGTGACCCAATAAAGCCCATTCCAAACTTTATCTTCTGGAATACCCATGGTTAAGTAGATAACAAAAGTAGTAGAAGCTAAATAAATTAGGATGCCAAAAAAAGTATACTGCTGTCTCCACTCTAACAGTAAATCTTTTTTAAGCAGCGTGGTCATATTTTTAAGCGATTCTTTCATTTAGCGGATAGGCTTATTTTGCTGCACAGATTCTACATCTTGGCTCATAATTATTTTTTTCACCCAATACAACCGTACCTTCTTCCTGGCTCGTTCTGTATGATACATTGGCTAGATGGCCGCATTGTACACAAATGGCATGTAGTTTGGTGATGAAATCTGCGATGGCTAAAAGTTGTGGCATAGGTCCAAATGGCTTACCTAAATAATCCATATCCAAACCAGCTACAATGACTCTTTTACCTTGCATGATGAGTGTTTCACAAACAGCAATAATTTCATGATCAAAAAACTGAGCCTCGTCAATACCCACTACATCAGCATCTGCTACATGCAATAATATATTTTTTGCGAGGTCAATTGGAATGGAAGGAACAGAGTTGGCATCATGACTTACCACCTTCTCTTTATCATACCTAGTATCGGTTGCTGGTTTGTAAATGACTACTTTTAAATTTGCAATTTGAGCTCTTTTAAGTCTTCTAATTAACTCTTCGGTTTTGCCGCTAAACATGCTGCCACAAACGACCTCAAGCCATCCTCTTTTTTCTTTTGAAAAGTTTTGTTCAATAAACATAGACAATAATGCAATTTCTTTTTCGTTCTTAAATAAATCCTTATTCTTTAATTCCTTCAAAAGTAGACATTCCTATGGAAAGAGTTGCCGCTTTGGTTGAAAAATTAACCACACAATTGGCCGAAAAGGCAGACAAAAGCCAGTTAAAACAAACGGCCGTCCAATTGCTAGCAGCCTTATCAGAAACGGATCAATTTAATAATCTTCCAAACAATGTTTCTGTGATGATTCCAGGAGGCGAAGAAGTTGCTGAAGTTAGAATTCCTAGTTTGCCAAAATCAGAGCCCGTTGAACCTGCAGTGCCTGTCGTACCTATAGTAACCGAGTCCATTCCAAAGGAGATCAATGCCACCATTACCAATACAGAACTTAAAGAAAAATTAGCTTTAGACCCCATTAAGGACTTGAAAGCGGGTATAGGAACCAATGATAAATTTCAATTTATAGCATCTCTTTTTGGAGGGGATGATAAAGCATTTGATCATGCCATTAAAACCATCAATGGGTTTAAAATTTATGCAGAAGCACAATTTTGGATCAAATCTAATTTAAGGGAACAAAATAAATGGGATGAGACGGATGAAGTGGTTAAAGCTTTTGATCTACTGGTGAAACGTAGATTCGCTTAATAGATTCAATTGTTTTTTGTGAGGCACCTGCGTGTGCTTGCACAAACTTTAAAGCTGCATATCCAGTAGTTTTGTAAAAACTAGTATCATTTAATAATTGAAAGATTGTAGTTTTTAAAGCACTAGCATCCTTTATTTGAATACCGCCACCTTCGTTGCGCAGTCCAATGGCTTCTGGATATTTTAAATCATTCGGTCCCCAAATTACTGGCTTACTATATACAGCAGCTTCTAGTACATTGTGGATACCATCCTTTGTAAAGCCTCCACCTATATAGGCGATATCAGCGTATTGATATAGATGACTTAATAAACCAATTTGGTCTACAATCAAGACAATTGGCTTCTCCATTGAATTTAATTGAGTCAACCATTCGGACAGACAAATTACATTTGTAAAATGTGATCGACAAGCTTTAATGGATACTGCATCAACATTGTGCGGTACAATGATCCAATTACATTGCTCCAATTGATCACATTGCTCAAAAACGGAACCAATGATTTTATGGTCATCTTCCCAAGTACTTCCTGCAACAATTATTTTACCATCTGCTAATTTTGATACCCAATCTATAGATTTTTTTGCTGCAGCAATATCCAGTACACGATCAAAACGTGTATCTCCACAAATATGCAAATATGTATTCTTTAGAAGGGGGGCAACTAAATTTTTTGAATGGATATCTTGTACTAAAATGCCAGTGAACAATTGTAAGATGGTTCGATAAAATCCACCGTAGAATTTAAAAAATATTTGGTCAGGTCTAAAAATTGCAGCAGCTAAAAAAGTAGGTATTTTATGGAGTGCTGCAAGCTTTAAATAATAATACCAAAACTCATATTTGATAAATACAATACATTTTGGTTGCACCATTTCCATCCACCTAGTTGCAGCAGTTGGACTGTCTAGTGGTAAATAAGAAACAAAGTCGACATCTGGGTGATGCTTTCGGTGTAAGTAGCCAGAAGGGGAAAAGAAGGTCACCCATATTTGATGGGTAGGGTAGGTTTTTTTTAATTGAGTTATGATGGGAAAACCTTGTTCAAATTCACCATAAGAGGCGCAGTGTACCCAAATGATGGGTCCATTAATTTGACTGCATAAAAACCCTATTTCATCCCAAACCTTTTGTTGCCCCTCTACCCAATACTTTGCTTTCTCATTAAATGGACTAATAAGCTTAGCTAGGATTGGATAAAACATTAAAAACAGTCGATATAGTATCATAAAAATAGGCTAATGCAAAGATGGGATACAAAGGGGGTATTTCCACCATTTTGGCCATTTTATTGTAATTTTGGCAAAATTCATTGGATGCGAAAAATACAAATGGTAGATACAAAAAATCAGTATCTAGCCATCAAAGAAGAGGTAGACCATGCCATACAAAACGTATTGGATACTGCTGCATATATTAATGGTAAAGCCGTACAAGATTTTTCAAAAAAATTAGGGGAATATTTAGGGATAGAATATGTGGTGCCATGTGCCAATGGCACGGATGCCCTTCAGATAGCGATGATGGCATTGGACTTACAACCAGGTGATGAGGTCATCACGCCTTCATTTACTTATATCGCTACCACCGAAGTAGTGGCTTTATTAAAATTGACCCCTGTATTTGTAGATGTAGATCCGGTGACTTATTGCATGGATATAGAAAGCTTGAAAAAAGCAATTACACCAAAAACAAAAGCAATTGTACCAGTGCATTTATATGGACATGCTGCACCCATGGAAGCGATTTTGGACATTGCAAAGCAGCATAATTTATATGTGATAGAGGACAATGCACAAGCGATAGGAGCAGACTATACTTTCTCTGACGGCACTGTTAAAAAAACAGGTACCATGGGTCATATTGGTGCCACTTCTTTTTATCCTAGTAAAAACTTAGGCGCATTTGGAGATGGGGGAGCTATTTTTTCCAATGATAAAGTCTTAGCAGATAAGATGGCTATGATTGCCAATCACGGACAATCTGCACGTTATTATCATGATGTAGTTGGATGTAATTCAAGATTGGATTCTATTCAAGCTGCTATCTTAAATATCAAATTGGCAAAATTAGATACGTATAACAAAGCGAGACAAGCTGTTGCAGCATATTACACGCAAGCATTTGCTGGCATTGATGCGATTGTAACACCAGCTATTGCAAATTATAGTACGCATGTGTTTCATCAATACACCATTCAGTTGAAAGGCGTAGACAGAGAAAAATTCATTGCACATTTAGCTGCAAAAGAAATTCCTTGTATGATTTATTATCCTGTTCCGGGACATTTGCAAAAAATGTTTGCATCAAAACAGCAACATCAATGGGATCTAAAAGTAACAGATCAATTAACACCATGTGTTTGTTCTTTACCAATTCACACAGAAATGGATGAAGTACAACTAAAATATATTACAGAAGGCGTTCAATCTTTTTTTAATTCAAAAGGCTAAAATAATTTTAGATGAAAATAGCAGTAATAGGCACAGGATACGTTGGATT